>DASUPM010000522.1:0-8487 GCA_036281095.1 Pseudorhizobium sp. | reverse complement strand
AGACCTCGATGCCCATCCGCTCCAGTTCCTGGTTGGTCTGCTGGATCGAGCGGACCACGCCGTTTACCTGGGGAAGCCAGGCATCCGTGACGATGGTGATCTTGTTCATGGCGCCATCCCCGACACCAGGCGCCGGCGACTCGCTCGCCGGCTACGGGTGTCGGAAACGGTATCGGCAGGATTTGTTACAGCCTGATGTCAGGGGCTGCGCGAGAAGGAGATAACCCGATCACGCCGGCAGGAGGGCGGGGCTGATGAGGGCGCCGTGATGGCGAACGACGGTCGAGGCCACTGCGGCCCCGAAGGCAGCCGCCTCCTCGGGAGACGCGCCGCGCACAAGGCGCGACAGGAAGCCGCCGTTGAAGCTGTCTCCCGCGCTCGTCGTATCCACCACTTCCGGCGCCGGAACGGCCGGAACGTGGATGGGTGCACCGCCGAAGCTCAGCGTCGCGCCCTGCTCTCCGTTCTTCACCACGACGCCTTCCACGCCGAGGCCGTGATAGCGCGCGATGGTTTCCTCGATGCTGGAATCGCCAAAATGGGTCGTCTCGTCGTCGAAGCTCGGCAGGACGAGGGTTGCCGCACGGGCGCCTTCGCTGATGGTCCTCAGCATCGTCTCGCGGTCTGCCCAGAGCCGCGGCCGGACATTCGGATCGAAGGCCACGCGCTTGCCGGCCGCCTTGGCGCGGCGCAGTTCCGCAAGCAGCGTGTCGTTGGCCTCGGGCGTCAGGATGCCGAGCGTGATGCCCGAGAAGTAGACGATATCGGCCGTCTCGATCCATTGCCGTAGGTGGTCGGCATCGTCGGCGAGCTTGCGCGCGGCGGCCGTATCGCGCCAGTAGCTGAAGGTGCGCTCGCCGTTCTTGAGCGTGATGAGGTAGAGGCCCGGCGTCTTGCCCGGGATGCGGCGGATCGCTTCCGTGCCGATGCCGGCATTCTTCATGAAGGTCACCATTTCGGACGACATGGGATCGTCGCCGAGGCCCGTCAGGTAGTCGACGTTCCAGTCCGCCGGCAGGCAGGCGCGGGCATACCAGGCAGTGTTGAAGGTATCGCCGGCAAAGCCCCGCCGGAGCAGGCCTTCACCCGCCTGCGACAGTTCGACCATGCATTCCCCGATGGATAGCAAACGTCCCGGCAACTGCGTCTCTCCCCCTGTGCGTGCGTGTCGTCGCAATAAGCCGAGTTCCGGCGCAAGGCACGCGTTGCCCGGCGTTCCGCCGCGACGTTCTTTGCGTTTGTCTTTTGTTGCGATGGCTCTAGGTTGACGCATCGCGTGGCATGACAGGAGAGACAGATGGCAGCGGATGCGACGAGGACCGGCGGTGCCGACTGGTGGCGGGGGGCCGTCATCTACCAGGTCTATCCGCGCTCGTTCCAGGACACCAACGGCGACGGGATCGGCGACCTGAAGGGAATCACCCGGCGCCTGCCGCATATCGCCTCGCTCGGCGTCGACGCGATCTGGCTGTCGCCGTTCTTCACCTCGCCGATGGCGGACATGGGCTACGACGTCTCCGACTATTGCAATGTCGATCCGATGTTCGGAGCGCTCGCCGATTTCGACGAGATGATGGCGGAAGCGCACCGGCTCGGGCTGAAGGTGATCATCGACCAGGTGATCAGCCACACCTCCGACAAGCATCCCTGGTTCGTCGAGAGCCGCACGAGCCGCACCAATCCGCGCGCGGACTGGTATGTCTGGGCGGACCCGAAGCCGGACGGCACGGCGCCGAACAACTGGCTGTCGATCTTCGGCGGGCCGGGCTGGGAATGGGACGGGGTGCGCAAGCAATATTACATGCACAACTTCCTGACCTCGCAGCCGGACCTCAACTTCCACAATCCGGACGTCCAGACGGCCGTGCTCGATACGGTGCGCTTCTGGCTCGACCGCGGCGTCGACGGTTTCCGGCTGGACACCGTGAACTACTATTTCCACGACCGGCATCTGCGCGACAACCCGCCGATGCTCTACGATGCGGAAACGGCGGGGCTGGAATCCGATACCAACCCCTATTCCATGCAGAACCACCTCTACGACAAGAGCCAGCCGGAGAACATCGAATTCCTGAAACGGCTGCGGGCGCTGATAAACAGCTATGACAACCGAACGACGGTTGGCGAGGTGGGCGACGGTCCGCGTTCGCTGACGACGCTCGCGATCTACACCAGCGGCAACGACAAGCTGCACATGTGCTATACCTTCGACCTTCTGGGGCCGGCCTTCTCCGCGGCCTTCATCCGCCGCGTCGTCTCGACCTTCCAGGACACGGTGGTCAACGGCTGGGTCTGTTGGGCCTTCTCCAACCACGACGTGGTGCGGCACGTGACGCGATTTGCGGACACGGCGGGCGAGCGGGAGCGGGTGGCGAAGCTGTCGATCAGCGTGCTCGCCACGCTGCGCGGCTCGATCTGCCTCTACCAGGGAGAGGAACTGGGTCTGACGGAAGCGGAGCTTGCCTTCGAGGATCTGACCGACCCCTACGGCATCCGCTTCTGGCCGGCCTTCAAGGGCCGCGACGGATGCCGCACGCCGATGCCGTGGACGATGCAGGAGCATCACGCGGGCTTCACCGAGGCCGGCCGCTCCTGGCTGCCGGTGCCGCCGGAACATGCCGCCGCGGCAGTGGACGTGCAGGAACTCGATCTGGGCTCGGTGCTGCACCACTACCGGCAGACGCTCGCCTTCCGCAAGGCGCATCCGCCGCTCATCGATGGCGACATGACCTTCATCGATACCCACAACCACGACCTGCTCGCCTTCATCCGCGAAAAGGATGGCGAGCGGCTCATCTTCGTCTTCAACCTGACGCGCGAGCCGCAGGATTTTCCGCTGCCCGCACCCATGCGGAACTGCCTGCCGATCCCGATTCCGGGCTTTGCACCGGCCGTAGAGGAGGGCGTGGTGAAGCTTGCGGCGCTGGATGCGTTCTGCGGCAGGGTGTGAGGTGAGCGATCACGAGGCTCGGCTCGTTCGGGAAAGGCGGTCCGAGCCGGGCGTGGCTCAGCGCATTCCAAATTCCCGCCACACCATTCTGGCAATGGAACCCCATGGCTTTAGGTATCGCTCTAGGCGTTGGACTTGGCGCCGCGTTGGGCGCCGCCGTCTTCGATGACCCGGCTATCGGCATAGCGATCGGGATCGCGATCGGCGCAGCCGTCGGCGCTCTCTGGAAGAGGAAGTGATACCCGACCGGGTCCGGAAATGCACGTCGACTAGACTTCAGGATTGGCATCCCCGCGAACGAGCGAAGGCAGGGTTTATGTCCGGGCGTCGGTGACGTGCCAGAACACGCCCGACGGGTCGTGGATAAATCCAACAGTCATGCCCCAAGCCTGCATGGTAGGCGGGGTCGGCGGTTTCGTTCCGAACTGATCGGCGACACGTTCCGGATCGTACTTGTTCCACCATGCGGTCAGATTCGGAACGGTCAGCTGCAACACGAAATTTTCCGCCAGTTCCTTCACGCAGAAGTTTTGCAGGATGAAGCTGTCGCTGCCGCTGACCATCACGGCAATGCTCGCGTCTGCGTATCCCGTTGCGAAGCCGTCTGCTCATAGAACTGTCTCGACCGTTCATGATCACGGGAAGGCACGAATGGTCGAAGCATGGGGTACCCCGGTGTACTGTCAGAACGATGGCTAATGTTGACCAGTCCGGGCGTTGGAGCAAGCGCTCGCGGCGGACAAGGAAATAGGCCGGTCTTAAAACGGCGGCGATTTTCAGCCCAGATGTCGGATCGGTGGCCGCCGGGACGTCATTGTATCATCGGGTCGGTTTCCCGGCTCGATGAACAGCGATCAGGAGGACGACGCGATGTCGAAGAACACCATTTGCCTTTGGTATGAAAAGGACGCGGAGGAAGCTGCCCGCTTCTATGCCGAGACCTTTCCGGACAGCAAGGTCGGAGCCATCATCCGGGCTCCCGGCGACTATCCGAGTGGCGTAGAGGGCGACGTGCTGGTCGTCGAGTTCACGGTGGCGGGCGTCGCCTGCATCGGCTTGAACGGCGGGCCGATCTTCAAGCACAACGAAGCCTTCTCGTTCCAGATCGCCACCGAGGACCAGGAGGAAACGGATCGCTACTGGAACGCCATCGTCGGCAATGGCGGCCAGGAAAGCGAATGCGGCTGGTGCAAGGACAAGTGGGGCATTTCATGGCAGATCACGCCTCGCACCCTCACCGATGCACTTGCGGTGGGAGGCGATGAAGCGAAGCGAGCCTTCAACGCCATGATGGCGATGCGGAAGATCGACGTCGCCGTGATCGACGCGGCACGGAAAGGGGAAACGCGGTGACCGGCGACAAGATCAAAGGACCTGCCTCCTACTTTCCGTCGATCGAGAAGACATACGGCCGTCCGATCGACGAGTGGCAGGCGCTGGTGCGAAGGCACTACCCTGCCAAGCATATGGAGCTGGTCGGCATGCTGAAGAGCGAGCACGGGATGGGCCACGGCCACGCAAATGCGGTCGTGGCCTATACCCTCGCAGCAGACAGGCGTGAAGCTTCTCCGAAAGTGTAGCGCGCGGCGCTGTTTGCTTCCGCCAAGGTTTCCATTTTTAAAGCGGGTCGCTCCGGCGGGGAACTGCGGTACGGGTAGGGCGTTGTGTCGGAAACAGAGGAGAAGACGATGCTTAAGGGAATTGTTCTGTGGGCGATGGGGGTTCCCATCTTCGTGATTATCCTGCTCTACATGTTTTTCTTCTAAAAGCGGTGTTCACTTATCGGTGCCGGAAGCACGCCGGTGCCGAAACGTCGATCGAAGCTCCATCATCTGCCACGCCCGGACGCGGTCGCGTCGTCTGTGCCGCAGGAGTGTGTGTGGCTCAGTTCCGGTCCGCCCATCGCCGGGAATTGACGCTTCCCGCCATTGGCAGGCCTGCACCTAATGCACGGATTCGCCGGTATCACCGCCGAAACGAGCGGATGCCGTCTCGCTCGGCGGCTCGATGAATTTCCACATCGCCACATCTCATCCGGCCGGCGGCATGCGGGGGAACTTCGTCGATGCCGGATCGACGTGATCCCAGGGCTGGGCTGCATCCGTCCAGGTGACCATGTCCGGCCTGTAGCGTTCCGGCTGGTCGAGGCTTGCGGCGCGGATGACGAAGACGTCCGGTGCGGCGGGCATCGTCATATAGACCGGCGAGCCGCAGGTCGGGCAAAAGGCGCGTCTTTTCACCGTACCGTCGTCGCCCGTCGCTTCCCAGTGGGTCGGGTCGCCCTTGAGGTCGACGGTTACCGCATGGAAGGCGAGGTGGGATGCATGCCCGGTGCCGCTTTCGCGCTGACACTGGCGGCACTGGCAGTCGACCATGGCGACGGGTTCGCCCGAGACTTCGTAGCGGACAGCGCCGCAGGCGCAGCCGCCCGTGAAAGGCCTGCTCATCGTATGTTCTCCGTGAAGGTGATCTGTTGGGGGTCGAAGGCCGCGCCTTCGGCTTCCGCCCCCGACTGCGGAGGGCGGAAGCGAGGAGGTGTCTCAGGCCGGGATGAGCTGGTCGTATTCCTGTCTGAGGCGGTTCCAGCCTGCCCAGAAGGATTCCGGCGTCGTGTCGTTGATGCGGGCGGCCAGCACATCCAGATGCAGGTGCCAGCCGGCGCCGACCATGACCATGTTCTGACGATCGGAGATGCGGCGGTGCGTGACGGTCAGGAGGATCTCCTTGCCCGCCGGCTGAAGCTCGAAGGAGACTTCGCCCGGCGGCCAGGAAAAGGCGACGCGACGCGGCGGATCGAATGCAAGTATCTCGCTCTGCATGGTGTGCTCCGCGGAAAAGCCCTCGGGCCGGCCGTCGGTGGTGTCGCTCAATTCGTCGTTGCGCCAGGTCAGTTCGAAGGCGCTGCCGGCCTGCGCCGGCATGATGCCGGAGGCCAGCCACTGCCTGCGCAGGTCGCTGTCCGTCAGATAGGCCCAGATCCGTTCGGCGGGCCCGGGAAGCTTGCGCTGGATCGTCAGCGTCATCGGGCCGGTCACCCGGCCATAGTCGTTCATGGGGCTCATGTCGTTCATCTGTCTTCTCCCGGTTTGGTTTCGTGCGTGGATGGGGTTGCTGATGTCGATGGGCCATCGCCCCTCGTTGCCTTTGCGTCCTCCGCGCGCAGAAGGCGCTCAAGGACGTCGAGCCGTTCGGTCCAGAACTGCTCGTAGAAGGTCAGCCATTCATGGGCGGTGGAAAGCGGCCCTGGTTCCAGCCGGCAGATATGCGTACGGCCGTTGACCTCACGGCGGATCAGGCCCGCGCCTTCCAGCACCTTGATATGCTTGGAAGCAGCCGCCAGCGACATGTCATGCGGCTCGGCAAGCTGGCCGACGCTGCGCGCTCCGCCGGCAAGTTCGCGCAGCATCAGCCGGCGGGTGGCGTCGCTCAATGCGTGGAATACGGAGTCGATCCGATGTTCTGAAAATTCAACCATGCGGTTGAATATGTCTGCACGGGCAATGATTGTCAACCGTTCGGTTTAATTTCTTTGGAAGTGCCGGAAGACGGGGCGTCACGCCCCCACGTAGCGATCCGGTTCCTGCCGCAGCCGCGCCACGTCCTGGATCGGCGGGAAGCCGAACAGGCGGCGGTATTCGCGGCTGAACTGCGAGGGGCTGTCGTAGCCGACGCGCTGGGCGGCGGTCGCGGCATCCAGCGAATTGGCCAGGATGAGGCGGCGAGCCTCCTGCAACCGGAGCTGCTTCTGGTACTGCAGCGGGCTCATGGCGGTGACGTCGCGGAAATGCTGGTGGAGCGAGGACGGGCTCATCCGGGCCTCGGATGCGACCCGCTCGATCGAGAAGGGGGCGGCATAGTTCTGCCGAATCCAGGCAATCGCCCGGTTGACCTGCTGGAGCCGGCTGTCCGGCATCAGCATGCGCCGCACCTTGTGCGCCTGGGGACCGCGCAGCAGCCGGTACATCAGTTCCCGCTCGGCAAGCGGCGCGAGGAAGGGAATGTCGTCCGGCGTCGCGAGCAACTGCAGCAGGCGAAGGACCGCATCGAGGAAGTGGGGAGAGGTGTCACCGAGGCAGATGGCCTTGCTGCAGCCGCCGGCCGGCTCCATGGCCGGCGGCGCCACCTCCATGAACATCTCGCCCAGCGCAGGCAGGTCCAGGTCGAGACGTATGCAGAAATAGGGCTTTTCCGGGCTCGCCTCGATGATCTGCCCTGTCACCGGCAAATCGACGGAGACCACGAGATGCTTCGCCGGACCGTAGATGTAGATTTCATCCGCCACCATCGCCTGCTTTGCACCCTGCACCACGATGCACAGTGCCGGGTGCTGCACGGTCTGCAAGGGCTGGGTGGTGCTTGAGAAACGGATCAGCGACAGCCTGGGGATCTTCGTTTCAAAGATGCCGTCAGCGTCGGTGTTTTGTGCAACGATTGCCGAAAGCTCGGCGAGCTGCGGCATGTGCTGAGGCGTTGCAAGCATAGGGTTCTCCGTCGGGTGCCGTTGTTTTGAACGTAAAGTTTCTACGCCGGTGTCAGGCGTGCGGGAAGGGAAAATTTCAGACGCCGGAGGATCGTGCAATGATGTCGGAGATCTGGTCTACCGCCCTCGCCAGCCGATGATCCATATTCCGCCTCGTCCGGACGAGCCAATCCCCGGACAGAAATGGAGATGGTGATGGACAATTTCCAGCGACTGCTCGAAAGCCCCTTCCGCTGGTTCGCCGATCTGGGCGGACGCCTTTCCGATGCTGCTCGCGGTGCGCGTGCCCGCCGCCGCCAGCAGGCTCTCAGACGGAAGTACATGAATGGCTGAGTGCGGCCTTCAGCGCCGTCTCGCACTCGCCGCCTTTGCGGCGGCCTTCGTTTTCGTCGCCGGCGTGACCGCTTTCGCCGGGGGCATGAAACAGGAGAACACACATGACCACACATCCCTATGTCGGCCTCTGGGTGACACCGGATGATTACATCCGCTACGAACTTCTGCCGAACGGCCGCTATTTCGAATCCCGCGGTTATCGCGAACGCGTTTACCAGGGCGAGTACCACGTGAAGGGCGACCACATCGACTACAAGGACGACAGCGGTTTCATCGCCGACGGCGAATTCCGCAACGACGTTCTGCACCATGCGGGCGTGGTGCTGAGGCGGGGGTGATTAGCCGATCAGGTGATCGTAGTCCGCGTGCGAGCCGATCCAGAACCAGACAAAGTCGTCGCCGTCCTGGAGGGCGAGAGCTCTCCAGGATTTTCCAACTCTAACGGACCAGAACCTGCCGATGCGCTTGAAGTGCAGGGAAGGGTGCCGCGGGGCCATCTTCAGCAATTTGAAGTTCTCGTCCGCCAATTTGCGGACATGCTCCGGCAGCGCCTCATAGCTTTTCCAGAAGCTGGACGAGGCGTGATGGCTCACATTCGCCTTGTCTTTCCGGCCCGGAATTCATCGAGCGCCAGATTCGCGAGCCGGTCCAGTTTTCCGGTGCCGGAGTCTGTCTCGATCTGCTGCTCCCAGCGCTCCGCCTGGAACTGCTCGAACCATTC
>DASUPM010000521.1:0-4756 GCA_036281095.1 Pseudorhizobium sp. | reverse complement strand
GGCGCATTCCACCTCGTTCAGATCGGCGGTAATACCGTTCCATTCGCGGCGGTGGATCTTGCCGACGACCTTGAAACCGCCGATGCGGTTGTTCATCCGGGGCTGAAACGTCACTGCGGGCGCCATCAAAGTGGAGTTTCGATGGAAGCTTTCATGCGCGATGGCGCTTTCGCTGTCAATCCGGGCAGATGCTCCGCGGAAAAGCGAAAGCCCCGCCGGTGGCGCCGGCGGGGCTTTCGTTGAATGACGAGAGGTCAGCCGATCTCGGACTGGTTGACCACGACGCGGGATGCGAGACCGTAGGTGACGCCCTCTTCCGCCGACAGCCAATAGTCGCGGTCGATATCCTTGGCGATCTTCTCTTCCGACTGGCCGGTGGCCTTGGCGAAGATCCTGATCAGCCGCTCGTTCATCTTGATGATCTCGCGGGCCTGGATCTCGATGTCGGACGCCATGCCGCGCGTGCCACCGGACGGTTGGTGCAGGAGGAAACGCGTGTTCGGCAGGGCGATCCGGCGTTCCTTGGGAGCCGCGACATAGATCAGCGCCCCCGCGGAAGCGACCCAGCCGGTGCCGATCATCCAGACCTTCGGCTTGATGAACTTGATCATGTCGTGGATGGAATCGCCCGATTCCACGTGACCGCCCGGAGAATTGACGTAGATGCGGATGTCCTCGTCGCTGGCTGCGGCGAGCGCCACGAGCTGCGTGTTGACCTTCTGCGCCAGCTCCTGGGTGATCGGGCCGTAGATGAAGATCGAACGCGACTTGAAGAGGTTCGCCTCCGTTTCCTTGCCGAGCGGCAATTCCTTCACCTTGTCGTCGTCGTTTTCGTCGTTCATCAGCGTCTCCAGCATGGGATAGTCTCAACGGACATAATGCGTTCGCAGCCGTAAAACAATGCGCGAAGCGGACTAAGGTGAATGACGCGAGCGACAGATGGACATGCCCCGCCGCCGTGTCCTATCGTAACCGGATAATGGAGCTTCGGCCGATGACGCCGTTGCCACGACATCTTGAGGGGCCGATCATGTTCAAGTTGATTTCACTCGCCGCAACCATCTCCATTGCCGCCGCGGCACCCGCTCTCGCTCACCTCGATCCCGCCGCGCATGGCTCATTCATGGCCGGCGTCTCGCATCCGCTTTTCGGCGTCGACCACATCCTCGCGATGATCGCCGTGGGACTATGGGCGAGCCAGATCGCGTCTGGGCCGGGCAGGCGGGGCGCACTGTGGATCGTGCCCGCGGCCTTCGTCGGCACCATGGCTTTGGGCTATGCATCCGCCGTTGCCGGCATCGGACTGCCGTTCGTCGAGCCCGCCATCCTGGCATCGGTCGTGGCGCTCGGTCTCCTGGTGGCCATGGCCGTCCGGCTGCCGCTCGCAGCCTCGGCCGCCGTCGTCGCCGTTTTCGCGCTCTTCCACGGTCATGCACATGGCGGCGAACTCGGCTCCGCCGGCGCGCTCCAGTTCGGGCTGGGCTTCATGATCGCAACCGCTTTGCTGCATGCCGCGGGCATCGCGCTCGGCCTCGGCATCGGCCGCTTTTCCCCGATGGTCACGCGCCTCGCCGGCGTGTTGACGGCGCTCGCCGGCCTCTCGCTCGCCTTCGGCTGAGATCCGTTGGACCGTCACCCCCGGCCGCGATAGGTGGCAACCCCCTGCTCCGGCAGCCACACGCCCTTCGGTGCCTCGCCCGTCTGCCAAAAGACGTCGATCGGAATGCCGCCGCGCGGATACCAGTAGGCGCCGATCCTCAGCCATTTCGGGGCGAGCAGATCCACCAGCCGCTTGGCGATATAGACCGAGCAGTCCTCGTGGAAGGCGCCGTGGTTGCGGAAGGAATGCAGGAAGAGCTTCAGCGACTTCGATTCCACCAGATGCGCCTCGGGAATGTAGTCGATGACGATATGGGCGAAATCCGGCTGGCCGGTCATCGGGCAGAGCGACGTGAACTCTGGAGCGGTGAAGCGAACCACATAGTCCGTGCCCTGGTTGCCGTTCGGCACCCTTTCCAGAACGGCAGCCTCCGGATTTTCCGGCGTATCCACCTTCTGTCCGAGCTGTGACAGGCTCGAGGTGTCGGTCATGCTCATCTCGTTGTTCCTTCTACCTTGACCTTGATGCCATGCGCGCGTTCCCCCTCGGGCTCGACGTGAATGGCGAGACTGGCGCCCGGTATCGCTGCCTTGATGGCATCTTCGAGGCGGTCGCAGATATCATGCGCTTGGGCCACCGGCATATCGGCCGGCACGACCAGATGGAAGTCGATGAAAGCGGCCGCCCCCGCCCGCCGGGTCCTCAGATCATGCACGCCGAGCGAGCCCGCTGAATTTTCCCGGATCGCTGCGCGGATCGCCGCCTCCTCCTCCGGCGTCACCGCCCGGTCCATCAGCCCGCCGAGCGAGTGGGAGATCACCTTGTAGCCCTGGTAGAGGATGTGGAGCGCCACGAGGATCGCCAGCAGCGGATCGAGAATCGCATAGCCCGTGGCGAGCGCCAGCACGAGCCCCGCCAGCACCCCTGCGGATGTGACCACGTCCGACATGATGTGCCGCCCGTCTGCGGACATCGCCGGAGAGCGTTGGATCTTGCCGGTGCGGATCAGGATCGTCGCCCACAGCGCGTTGACCACCCCGGCAATCCCGTTGATGGCAAGCCCCAGGACCGGTGCATCTGGCAGCTTGGGCTCGAAGAGCGCGCCCGAGGCCTCCTGGATGATCAGGATCGCTGCCAGCGCAATCAGCACGCCCTCCAGCACCGCAGAGATATATTCCGCCTTGTGGTGGCCGAACTGGTGGTCGTGGTCGGCGGGCCGCTGCGCATAGCGGATGACGAAATAGGCGATCGAGGCGGCTACCACGTTGACGATTGATTCCAGCCCGTCCGACAGAAGCGCGACGGATCCCGTGACCCACCAGGCGAGCAGCTTCAGCCCCAGCACGCCGATTGAAACCGGAATGCCCCAGAAAGCCAGCCTTTCGACGATCCGATCGGTTCTCGCGGTCACCTTCTTGCCCCCAATGCGCATGCGAACGATTTGCAGGAGCGAAGCCCCTGAACGGCGAAACCGCCCGGGCAGGACCCGGGCGGTTTCGAATGGTCGCGGTATGGCTCAAGTAGCCGCGTTTGTCAAAGGACATGCGGCAGGCTTGCGGGCATCGGCAGTCAGTTCTGCGCCGGCGCTGCCGGGTTCTGCTGCTGGTCGCCCGTTACCGGCGGAGGCGTGGCATTGTCGCCCGACTCCGGCATCATCGTCAGCGCCACGACGATGACCACGAGAATGACGACGATGCCGATCAGTGCTTTTCTGCTCATGGCTCTTTCCCGATCCGGAGGTCTGTTGCACCCTTAACCGGGAAAGGGCGAAAAAGTTGCCGGACCGGGACGAGATCGCCTCAGGCCGCCTGCACCTTTCGCTTCCTCGAAAGATGCGCCACCACGTTCTCGATCATCCGCATGCCGGCGTCCTGGCCGAGCGTCATGATCGATTCCGGGTGGAACTGCACCGCCGCGATCGGCTCCCTGACGTGCTCGATGCCCATGATCGTACCGTCCTCGCTCTCCGCCGTGATGGTGAAATCGGGATGCAGCGTCTTCGGGTCGGCGAAGATCGAATGGTAGCGGCCGACCGTCACCTCGTTGGCGAGCCCCGAAAAGACGATCCCCGGCTCCAGCACCCGGATGCGGGACGGCTTGCCGTGCATCGGAACCGCAAGATGCCGCAGTTCGCCGCCATAGGCTTCCGCAAGCGCCTGAAGTCCAAGGCAGACGCCGAAGATCGGCAGGTCTCTGGCCCGGGCAGCCCTGATCGTCGCCTTGCAGTCGAAATCCTTGGGATTGCCTGGTCCAGGCGAGAGCACGACGAGATCCGGATCGATCCGGTCGAAGATCTCCTCCGGAACCGGCGTGCGCACGGTGGAAACCTCCGCGCCCGTCTGGCGGAAGTAGTTGGCGAGCGTGTGGACGAAGCTGTCCTCGTGGTCGACGAGCAGAATCTTCACCCCCTGTCCCACCGGCGCCACGTCGCGGGCGACCTTGCCGGAATTGCCTGCGCGTGCGTCGCGGATTGCGGAAATCATGGCCGATGCCTTCAGTTCTGTTTCTGCCTCTTCCTCGTGCGGATCGCTGTCGTTCAGGAGCGTCGCACCGGCCCGCACCTCGGCGATGCCGTCCTTGATGCGAATGGTGCGCAGCGTCAGCCCGGTGTTCATGTCGCCGTTGAAGCCGACCATGCCGATCGCCCCGCCATACCAGGCGCGCGGGCTCTTTTCGTGGCTTTCGATGAAGCGCATCGCCCACAGCTTCGGCGCACCGGTGACGGTGACGGCCCACGCATGGCTGAGGAAGCCGTCGAAGGCATCCATGTCCTCACGAAGCCGGCCCTCGATGTGGTCGACGGTATGGATGAGCCGCGAATACATCTCGATCTGCCGCCGGCCGATCACCTTCACGGAGCCGGGCTCGCATACGCGGCTCTTGTCGTTGCGGTCGACGTCAGAGCACATCGTCAGCTCGGATTCGTCCTTCTTGGAATTCAGGAGCTTCAGGATCTGCTCGGAATCGGCGATCGCATCCTCGCCGCGCCGGATCGTGCCGGAGATCGGGCAGGTCTCGATGCGCCGCCCGGAGACCCGCACGAACATCTCCGGCGAGGCGCCGACCAGGTATTCCTGGTGGCCGAGGTTGATGAAGAAGGAATAGGGCGATGGGTTGATCGCCTTCAGCCGGTTGGAGATTTCCGAAGGCTTCGAG
>DASUPM010000520.1:0-5363 GCA_036281095.1 Pseudorhizobium sp. | reverse complement strand
GATCGGAGTCCGTGACAGCGTTGCTGTGGCGCTGATCGATGCCATGGCGGCAAACGGTCTGATCGCGCAAAGCGAGGACGGCCTGTGGATGCCGACCGGGGAGGGCATCAGCCTGACGGCGACAGCCAATGCTGCAGAGGCTGTCGCCGCGTGGCGAGCCGGAAAGGCGGTGGCGGCATGAACCCGGACTTTTCCCCTGAAATGCTGCGCGGCTTCGTGCATGCACAGATCACCATGGCCGGCTATCGCGAGGCCTTTCCGGACGAGCGCAAGAGCGTGCGGCGGGTGTCGCTGACGTTTGACGAGGCCTGCGCGGCGGAACGGGCGCGGCTGATCAAGCGGGCGCGGATTACGCCGGAGCAGCTGGAGCTGGTGCTGGCGAAACGGAAGATCTGCCCCGATGCGCGGCTGAGGCTGTGGAAGGCGCTTGGCGCCGATCCTGCCCGGTTCGGCATCCGCCTCGTCGGCATGGCCGGTCAGGAGGTGGTCTCGTGATGCCGGATATCGACCGCGACAAACTTGCCGCCGACACCGCCTGCTGGCTGGAGGCGAACGGGTATTCCACCCGTTCCGCCGCGGCGGCGCATCCGGGGCTGAACCCGGCAATGATTTCCCGCGCCTGCACAGCCCAGGTGCTTTCGGCGGCCAGTCTGCTGGCGCTGTGCCGCGCGATGGGGGCGGAGCCGATGGGCTATCTCGTGCTCGTCGATCGCGTGAGAAATCAGGCTGTTACAGCGATTGGTAAACGTGAAACAGCGAGGGCGCGGCCATGAATGGCAACCTCCTGCCGATCGTCGAGGAACTGCGGGACGCGCCAACGCATGCGGAGCGGGCCGAATGGCTCTCGATCGTTCCGGAAGGGGTGATCATGCGCGATCACCTGAGGATACGGGCGCTTCTTGAAAAGGACGGGTTCGAGGAAGGGGCGGACTACCTCTCGACGCTCGTCGCAAAGATCAACGCAAGACGGCTGAAGGACGGACGCCACCCGGCGACGGTGCTGATGGCCGTGGAAATGGCGCGCGGGCGGATGATGGACGCCGTGCGCGGGAAGGGGGAATGATGGGGCCGCTACCTCAGTATCTGCTTCATATCTTCGAGATATTCGGACGCGATTGCTCGCGACTGGGAAAAGAACGTGAGGGCGACGGCGAATGCTCCCACGATCTGCGACTTGACGAGACCGCTGTAGGTGGCGCCATCAATGATGGCGTAAGTCTCGCTCAGGAAATTCAGCATGTTTTCAACCCTCATGTTTGGGATGTCGATTTCCTGCTGCATCCTGCGAAAATCATCTCCGTCAACAATATCTCGAAGAAGCTTAATGTCCTGCAGAGCAGTAAGCCGGACTGCATCAAGATCATTAAGATCGCGACCGTTCCAAACGGCAGTCATCTCTTCGCAGAAATTTGCACTATTGGTAGCAAGACGTTCCACCTTTTCCGCAAGTTTCCATATCGGTCGCAGTTGCAACGCTGTGGCTCTTCGGTGGTGCCGCTCGGAAAGCCGAATTTGCCACACGAGCAGCAACGCGGTCAGGACTGTTCCTGCGCCACCAGCAGCGGAAGCCCACGTGGCAAGGCAGTTGGTGGTTTTCTCGCAGAATGGTGCGTTTGCCTCAGGAACAAGAACCACAATCCAGATGAAGGCGTTGATGAGGACCAGCGGCCCCAGCCAAGCCATGACACGCGACGGCGGTCTGATATCCATGAGAAGATCCCCCCGCGGCAGGTAAACCGAAGCGGCAGTTATTCGCAATGGGGCTGTGTGCGTCCGAAGCAGGTGGCGGAATGAGCGCCGACGCCCGTTTCTCCATCATCCCCGGCTGGATTGTCACTGATGGTCGCCTGAAAGGGTGCGACCTGCAGGTGTTGTGTCTGCTCGGCCGCCACACGGACAAACACGGCTGGTGCCGACGCAGCCAAGTGAAGATGGCTGACCAGCTTGGCAAGGCGCGTTCGACGGTCCAGGCGTCGATCGACAGGCTCGTGGATATAGGCGTGCTGGAGAAGCACGTTGAGCCCAGCGTGGACGGCCGCGACAGCGCCCATTCCTACCGCGTGATCTACGACCGCGCACCGCCCTCCGGCTATGATTTCGACGCATATCGGGATGAGGACGAGAAGGAATATGGTCCTATTCCGGCCGATCAGGAAGCCCTACCCCCTGCCGGTATACCGGCACCCCCTGCCGGTCCAGAGTCGGCACCCCCTGCCGGTCCAGGACCGGCACCTATTAACGACCCTTATCTAACGACCCAAGCAAAACGGGAAGAGAGAGAGCGCGAGCGCGAAGACGGGGAAGGAGAAGAAAATCCCAAGGCGCTGGAGCGGCGGGTGAAGGCGCTGGAACTTGGCAAGCACGGAAACCCGTGGCCGGGTGCGCTGGGCAGCTCCACCCAGTGGGCCGTGACGCAGTTCACCAAGCTTTCGCCGGAAGAGCGCCGGCAGGCGGAGGAGAAGCGGGACGCCTATCTCGACGAATGCGCCAGACAGCGGGTGAAGCCCGTGGCGCTCGGCATCTACCTCAAGGACCGGAAGTTCCTCGACGTTGTGGCGAAGCCGCCGGGATCGGCTCCCGTTTCCCGCGACGGGCGGATCGTGGTGCCGGTGTTCGGGCCGGTCTGGGCTGCCGCACGAATGATGCCGTTGCTGGATGGGCCGGTGGAGATCGAGATGCCGGACGATCCTTGGGCTATGGCGGAAAAGAGCTACCAGATGCTGGCAAGGACGAGCACCAGCCGCGCTGCAGCCTTCGTGCAGAGGCTCGGTATCTCTGTGGGCGACCGTGGCGAGCTGATCTACCCTGAAGATTTCAGGGAGGCGGATAGGCGGCGACGCATCCTGGCTGACGGATATCCGGAGGCGAAGCGGCTGAACGAAGCGGCGCGCGATCAACGGCATGTGAGCGTGCCGGCGCCGGTGGAGCGGCTGAAGGAGCTTTGCGAGGCGGTTCCTCTCGGTTCTCCCACATGGGACGCATGGCGCGAGCACCACGAACGGATGGGCTGGCCTTTCGTGCCCCAGCCGGCGGGCATGAAGGTGGTCTACTTCCCGAAGGGCGGACCTGAGGGACTGGAAGAATTCGAGCGCGCGGCGCGCTCACTGATCGCAGCGAGGGACGAAGATGATGCAGCATAGAAGAATAACCGGATCCCCGATCGCGACAACGCAGGGCGAAAGGTTCGAGGACCGCATGCGGAGAATCGCTGCCCACAATCTACGCGAGGCCGCACGCTCGATTGTCGAGCGAAGCCCCGAATCAGCGCGTTGGTTCTGCCTTCATGTGCAGAAGGGCAAGGAATTTGCTGTGGAGAACGAGCTGATCGCCGCCGATGTTGATGCATTTCTTCCGCGCGAAAAATGGATGAGCATCCGCCATGGGCGCAAGGTCGCCGGTGAGCGAGCCTATCTTCCGGGGTATCTGCTGGTGCGTTGCGCGCCTTCTCCGGCAGCATTCCAGGGCCTTCGCCGCCAGAGGTTCGTCATCGATATCGTGGGCGGACGCGATGGGCATTTCCATGTGGTCCGTGATGAAGATGTCAGCCAGTTCAAGAGCTTGATCGAGACGCCGGTTCCTCGGCGGTCGACCGACAAGAGCTTCCAGGACGGCGATTCCGCCGTGATCGAGATCGGCCCGTTCTCCGGGTTCCTGTGTGTTGTTCTCGCCGTGAAGTGGTGCAGGCAGCCGCGGGCTCGGGTGATGATCGACGCGAACGGTCGCCAGTTCGAGATCGACAGCATGCCTCTTGCGTTTCTGAAGAAGCTGTGAGAGTCATTTCAGCACTGGACGAGCAGGAACGTGCACACCCTCCGATCGCCGGACAGATGATCCGGCCAGAGCAGGCGAAGAGCCTCAGGGAACAGTGCCACTTGCCCCAGCCTTGACCGCCTCAGACCCGAGGCACCGATTCAAGGCCAGTGCTACAGCTATGAACATTTGCAGGCGGACCAACGAAGGGCGACCCATTGCGGTCGCCTTTCGTGCATCTAGGGTATGGGACGCCTCAAGACGCTGCAGCCGAGAATCGGCACGCTTGCCCCACGCATAGGCAGAGCGCCTGGTGATGAGAAGGCGAGGCTTCGCGAGCGTGACCAGAACGTCAGTTGGCGCAGCTGGTACAAGACCGAGCGGTGGCAGAAGCTGCGGCGCGAGATCCTGAGGCGGGATAATTACACCTGCCAACAGACCGGCGTCCTCTGCATCGGCAAGCATCCCGCACCCAACAGTCCAGTGGTTGACCATATCCGTGCGCACCGTGGTGATGAGCGGTTATTCTTCGATCCGTCGAACCTGCAGTGCGTGAGCAAGGCCTACCACGACAGCGAGAAGCAGAAGCAGGAGCGGGCGCAGTCCCGATGGTGATGCATGGCGCTTAGAAGGCGTCTCCTGGCTTTCTGGAATAGTACGTTCGAACGGTGGCCTTGCAGTGCGGGCAGCCATGAACCGCGGTCCTCTGATCGTTCGGTACCCGGCCCTGATACTGCAGAACGGATCTACGACGATGCTCAAAGCAGTTTACACAAAGCCAATGAAGTGGAGCGGTGCTGTCGGTCTGTTCTGTCTTCATGTAAGCGAACGCACCCAGATCAATCTGCTTAAGTTCGTATTGCTCTGCCTCTGTGTCCCATTCTTCAAGCTGAGCAACCTTCTGTTCCAGAGAGCGTATGCGCTCAATCATAGAGAACTGATCCTGCTGGGCAGAGAGTGCGCTAGATTGGGCGGACAGAATTACGCCCTGCAGTTCGATGATCTTCGCTTGGAGCATCTGACCGTCCCGGAGGCCTACAACCGTCTTCGTTATGTCGCCTGCGGTCTTGAGCGACCCCACCAGTGCCGCGATAGCAGTGATATCCATTGACCTTCTCCCCCTTGAAGCCGCGCAGCCTGACATGACCGAGTAGCGGGCGTCAATTTGTGTAGAGGGGGGCGGGTCGAAAGTCTGGAAAGTTCTTTCCTTCCGGACCCGCGCCCCTCTCACGTACGGATTTTTTTCGGATGAGCGAGAATTTTGACCTGTTCGGTCATCCCATTCCTGACTGGAAGGGGAGGCGCGGACGGCCGCCGTATGAGCCGAGCGAGAAAGATCGTAATAAAGTCAAGCTATTACTTGCGCTCGGTTGGTCAAACGATCGAATTGGCAACGCAATTGGCCGATCAGCAGCGACGGTGAAGAGGTATTTTAGAGCCGAGCTGAAGGATCGGGATGCGATGCGCGACCGGCTGGATGGACGACGCTTCGAACTGGCGATGGAGCAGGCGAACGCCGGCAACGTCGCGGCGCTGAAGGAACTCGGCAAGATGATCGAGCGCTCGGATGCTATGCTGATCGAGGCACGGCTTCGTCAGGGGCATCACGCTCC
>DASUPM010000519.1:0-11956 GCA_036281095.1 Pseudorhizobium sp. | reverse complement strand
ATCGCCGCCGCGCATCTGGTGATCTCGCGCTCGGGCGCCTCCACGGTGTCGGAGATAGCGGCGATCGGGCGGCCGGCGCTGCTGGTGCCATACCCCTACGCGCTCGACCACGACCAGGCGGCGAATGCCGCCGCTCTCCTTGCCAAGGGCGGGGCGGACGTCGTGCCGCAGGCCGAGCTTTCACCGGACCGCCTCGCTGAACGCATCTCCGCGGCAATGAGGGAGCCCGAACGGCTGGCGGCGATGGCCGCAGCGGCGAAACAGACGGGGCATCCGGATGCTGCAGCCTTGCTCGCGGACCTCGTTGTGGCTATTTCCGGGCGTCAGGCGGTAAAGGAATTCAAAGGAGCGCGTCCATGAAGATGCCGAAGGCCATCGGGCTCGTACATTTCATCGGCATCGGCGGCATCGGCATGAGCGGGATCGCCGAGGTCCTGCACAATCTAGGCCATCGCGTCCAGGGTTCCGACCAGGCGGACGGCGCCAATGTCCAGCGCCTGCGCGACAAGGGGATCCCGGTGTTCGTCGGGCACAAGGCGGAAAATCTCGGCGACGCCGAAGTCGTCGTGGTTTCGACCGCGATCAAGAAGGACAACCCGGAACTCGTCGCAGCGCGCGAAAAATCGCTTCCGATCGTCCGGCGCGCGGAAATGCTGGCGGAACTGATGCGCTTCCGCAACGCCATCGCAATCGGAGGCACCCACGGCAAGACGACGACGACCTCGATGGTCGCTACGCTTCTTGAAGCCGGTGGACTCGATCCGACCGTCATCAATGGCGGCATCATCAACGCCTACGGCACCAATGCCCGGATGGGCGAGGGCGAATGGATGGTGGTGGAGGCGGACGAGTCGGACGGAACCTTCCTGAAACTTCCGGCTGAGGTCGCGGTCGTCACCAATATCGATCCCGAACATCTCGACCACTACGGCAGCTTCGACGCCGTGCGCGCGGCCTTCCGCCAGTTCGTCGAGAACGTGCCCTTCTATGGTTTCGGCGTGCTCTGCATCGATCATCCGGAGGTGCAGGCGCTCGTGGGCCGGATCGAGGACCGCAAGATCGTCACCTACGGTGAAAATCCGCAGGCCGATGCGCGCTTCTCCAATGTCCGCGTTGAAGGAACGAAGTCCATCTTCGACGTCGAGATCCGCCGGCGGCGCACGGGCCGTATCTTCCGGTTCGACGGACTGACCCTGCCGATGCCCGGCCGCCACAACATCTCCAACGCCACCGCCGCGATCGCGGTCGCCAACCGGCTCGGCATCTCGGAAGACGACATCCGCAAGGGGCTGGCGGCGTTTGGCGGGGTCAAGCGCCGCTTCACGTTGACCGGCAGCTGGAACGGCGTTTCGGTCTTCGACGATTACGGGCATCATCCGGTAGAGATCAAGGCGGTGCTAAAGGCTGCCCGGGAGGCCTGCTCCGGCCGGATCATCGCCGTCCACCAACCGCATCGCTATACACGCCTTTCGAGCCTCTTCGACGATTTCGCGACCTGCTTCAACGACGCGGACAGCATCATCCTGGCGCCGGTCTACGCAGCCGGTGAGGAGCCGATCGAAGGTACCGATTCCCCGGCATTGGTCGGCCAGATCCGCGCCGGCGGCCATCGTGACGCGCGTTACATCGCGGGGCAGAATGAACTCGCGCCCATCGTGGCCGGCATTGCGAAGCCGGGCGATTTTGTGGTTCTTCTTGGAGCGGGCAATATTACCCAGTGGGCAGCCGCGCTGCCCACTGAATTGGAAAGTGTGTCGGGACAGCAGGCATGAAACAGGTGAACGGTGAAAAGCTGTTGGCCTCTCTGGGAGAGGGCGTAAAGGACGTGCGGGGACGGCTTACTCCCGATGCCCCGATGGATCGCGTTACCTGGTTTCAGGCCGGCGGGCTGGCCGAACTGATGTTCCAGCCGCACGACGTCGACGACCTCGTCACTTTCCTCCAGATCCTGCCGGAGGAGGTGCCGCTCACCGTCGTCGGCGTGGGATCGAACCTCCTGGTGCGCGACGGGGGAATTCCCGGCGTCGTCCTGCGTCTTTCCGCCAAGGGCTTCGGTCAGGTCGATCTGGTCGGAGAGAACCGGATTCAGGCCGGTGCCATCTGCCCCGACAAGCATGTGGCGGCCATGGCGATGGACAACGGCATCGGCGGCTTCGCCTTCTACTACGGAATTCCCGGCTCGATCGGCGGGGCGCTGCGGATGAATGCGGGCGCGAACGGCACGGAGACGGCCGACCGGGTCGTCGAAGTCCATGCGGTCGACCGCAAGGGCGGCAGGCATGTGCTGACCAAGGCCGACATGGGCTACCGCTACAGGCATTCGGATGCTCCCACCGGGCTGATCTTTACGCATGCGGTATTCCAGGGCTATGCGGACGAGCGGGTCAAGATCCGCCAGGAAATGGACGCCGTGCGCCAGCACCGCGAGACGGTCCAGCCGGTCAAGGAGAAGACCGGCGGCTCCACCTTCAAGAACCCCGACGGCCATTCCGCCTGGAAGCTCATCGACGAGGCCGGCTGCCGCGGGCTTGTCTGCGGCGGGGCGCAGATGTCGTCGCTTCACTGCAACTTCATGATCAATACCGGCCATGCCACCGGCTACGATCTGGAGTATCTCGGCGAGATGGTCCGGCAGCGGGTTTTCGAGAATTCGTCGATCAAGCTGGATTGGGAGATCAAGCGTCTTGGCATCTTCATGCCGGGGCGGGAGGTACGGCCCTTTCAGGGCGCCATCTCCGAATGATCTAACTGACATTGCTAAAGAAAGGCCGTCATCCCAACAGGTTGGCGGCCTTTCTTTATGTCCCGAATCCGATTCAGCGCTGGGCGTCGAGTGCTTGAAATTGCACGAGTTTCTCTGTGCGGTTAACGAAAGTAAACGGTTTGTTAACCATATCCCTGCACTATCCGGACTGTGCCGCCTGACACCGGAATCGCTTCGGCAAAAGGTTGGCGCAAGCAAGGTGTGGCAGGTTTTGCGTCTTTTTCCGGAGGTCGTCGATGAGTGGCAAGCATGTGGCTGTTCTGATGGGGGGATTCTCCTCCGAGCGGCCCGTCAGCCTGTCTTCCGGCAAGTCCTGCTCCGATGCCCTGGAGGGTGAAGGCTATCGCGTCACTCGCGTGGATGTGGATCGCGACGTTGCGGCTGTCCTATCCGAGCTTCGGCCGGATGTCGTCTTCAACGCGCTTCATGGCCCGTTCGGTGAGGACGGGACGATCCAGGGCATCCTCGAATATCTTCAGATTCCCTATACGCATTCCGGCGTGCTCGCCTCCGCTCTGTCCATGGACAAGGAGCGGGCCAAGCATGTCGCAAAGGCGGCCGGCATTCCCGTGGCGGAAGCTCGGGTCATGAGCCGGTTCGACATCGGCAACCGGCATCCGATCGAGCCACCCTATGTCGTCAAGCCGGTGCGCGAAGGCTCGTCCTTCGGGGTCGTGATCGTCAAGGAAGATCAGTCTCATCCGCCGCAGGTGCTGCTTTCCGACGAGTGGCGCTATGGCGACCATGTCATGGTCGAGCGCTACATTCATGGTCGCGAGCTTACCTGCGGAGTGATGGGTGACGTTGCGCTCGGGGTGACCGAAGTGGTGCCCGTCGGCAACTCGTTCTATGACTATGACGCCAAGTATGCGGCGGGTGGGTCCCGGCACGTTATTCCGGCGCAGATTTCATCGAATATTTACCAAACCATTCAAACACTGGCTCTCAAGGCGCATCAGGCGATGGGCTGCCGCGGCGTGAGTCGGTCCGACTTCCGCTACGACGACCGGTTCTCCGAAGATGGGGAAGTTGTCTGGCTTGAGGTGAATACCCAGCCGGGAATGACACCGACATCTCTGGTGCCTGAAATGGCGGCTCATGCCGGCCATACGTTCGGTGAGCTTGTCCGTTGGATGGTGGAGGACGCATCGTGTCTGCGTTGAGCGGCAAAAACTTCGACCCATCCGCCCGCGGGGCGGCGGTGACCTATGCGGGCGCCGAGGATCGTCGCGTGCTGCCGCGGCCGCTGCGGCGCGTGGTCCGGTTTACCGTCAGTCTGGCGACGGGCCGCATTCATGTTCCGCGCCATATCGGCACGGTCTCCACCTTTGCCTTTCTCGGCGTCGTGGGCCTTTACGGCATGTCGGTGGGCGGCCATTCGGAAACGGTCGCGCAGGCGGTGACGGCATCTGCGGGCTTTGCCATCGAGGATGTCCGGGTGTCCGGAAACGAGCAGACGTCGGAAATCGATATCCTGCAGCACCTTGGTCTCGACGGTACGACCTCGCTCGTCGCACTCGATATCGAGGCTGCGCGCAGGAAGCTCGCGGAACTGCCCTGGGTCGAATATGCCGAAGTCCGGAAGGTCTATCCGAAAACGATCGAAGTAATGCTCAAGGAGCGTGAGGCTTTCGGGATCTGGCAGCACGGGTCGGAACTGTCGCTGATCGAACGGGACGGAAAGATCATCGCGCCGCTGCGCGACAGCAAGTTCGCCTCGCTCCCGCTTTTCGTCGGCCGCGACGCCGAGACGGCGGCGGCTGCATTCGAGCAGGAACTGGCCGGCTGGCCGGAGCTGAAAGATCGCGTGCGGGCCTATGTCCGTGTCGCAGGCCGCCGCTGGGATCTGCATCTCGACAGCGGCGTCGTGCTGAAACTGCCGGAGCGCAATGTCCACCAGGCGCTGGCTGTCCTGTCGCGGCTGGAGGCCGAGCAAGGCATTCTCGGACGGGATATCGCTGCCGTCGACCTGCGCCTCGAGGACCGGACCACTGTTCAGCTCACGGGCGGGGCCCTCGATCGCCGCAAGGAAGCGCTCGAAGCGCGCACCAAGGCTCTCAAGAAGGCGGGAGCTCAATCATGAGCCTGTTCGGGTCCTCCCATTTCCTGCCGCGCCTGAAGCCACTGTCGTCGAAGCGCAGCCACGTTGTTTCCGTCCTCGACATCGGCTCCACCAAGGTCGTCTGCATGATCGGCCGTCTGACGCCGCGGCAGGAGAGCCTGGTGCTGCCGGGACGAACGCACAACATCGAAATCATCGGCATCGGCCATCAGCGCTCGCGCGGGGTGAAGTCCGGCGTGATCGCCGATCTGGATGCGGCGGAAAGCGTGGTTCGCCTTGCCGTCGACGCGGCCGAGCGTATGGCGGGTCTAACGGTCGACAGCCTCATCATCAACATTTCCGCCGGACGTCTCACCAGCGACGTCTATACCGCCACGATCGATCTCGGCGGGCAGGAGGTCGTTGGCGCGGATCTTCGCAAGGTCCTGGTGTCGGCGAGCCAGCAGTCGCAGCGCCAGGACCGCGCGATCCTTCATTCTCTTGCCACCGGCTACTCGCTCGACGGCGAGCGCGGCATCCGCGATCCGCTCGGCATGTTCGGCGATGTCCTCGGTGTCGACATGCATGTCGTCAGTTCCGAGCGCGCCATGCTCAAGAACCTCGAGCTTTGCGTCAATCGCGCTCATCTCTCGGTCGAAGGCATGGTCGCCACGCCCTATGCCAGCGGGCTTGCGGCTCTGGTGGACGACGAGGTGGAACTGGGCTGTGCCGCCATCGACATGGGCGGCGGCACCACCACCATTTCGGTCTTCGCCGAAGGGAAACTGGTTCATACCGATGCCGTGGGCCTCGGCGGCCATCACGTCACGACCGACCTCGCACGAGGCCTGTCCACCCGGATCGAGGATGCCGAGCGCCTGAAGGTGGTGCACGGCTCGGCCTTGCCGAACAGCGCGGACGAACGCGACCTGATCTCCATCCCGCCGATCGGCGAGGACGAGCGCGATCAGCCGACGCAGGTGCCGCGGGCGCTGGTGACGCGCATCGTGCGCGCCCGCATCGAAGAGACGCTGGAGCTCATCCGCGATCGCATCCAGGCTTCCGGGTTCAGCCCGGTTGTCGGCAAACGTGTCGTTCTCACGGGCGGCGCAAGCCAGCTGACGGGGCTTTCCGAAACGGCGCGGCGGATTCTCGCCCGCAACGTCAGGATCGGGCGCCCGATGGGTGTCGCAGGCCTTCCGGTGGCCGCCAAGGGTCCCGCGTTTTCGACCGCGGTCGGCCTGATGATCTATCCGCAGGTCGCGGATGCGGAGACGCATGCATCGCAGGGTGGCCTTATCGCCTCCCTCGGGAACGGGAATGGCAGACTGTCCCGCATGGGACAGTGGCTGAAGGAAAGTTTTTGATCCCTGTCCGTCACGGGAGGGGTCATGGAAATTGCAATAAATCGGCCTGCGGGGATGCGGCCAGAGTTTAGAAGGAACGGGTAACATGACTATCAAGCTGCAAAAGCCCGACATCACGGAGTTGAAGCCCCGGATCACCGTCTTCGGTGTCGGTGGCGGCGGCGGCAACGCCGTCAACAACATGATCTCCGCGGGGCTCGAGGGGGTCGACTTCGTCGTCGCCAACACCGACGCCCAGGCGCTGACCATGACGAAGGCCGAGCGCATCATCCAGATGGGTGCGCAGGTCACGGAAGGTCTCGGCGCGGGCTCGCAGCCGGAAGTCGGCCGTGCCGCCGCCGAGGAGTGCCTCGACGAGATCGTCGATCACCTCAACGGCACGCATATGTGCTTCGTTACGGCCGGTATGGGTGGCGGTACCGGAACCGGGGCCGCTCCGGTCGTGGCTCAGGCGGCGCGCAACAAGGGCATCCTGACCGTCGGCGTCGTGACCAAGCCGTTCCACTTCGAGGGCGCGCGCCGCATGCGTCTCGCCGAGATGGGCATCCAGGAACTGCAGAAGTCGGTCGACACGCTGATCGTCATCCCGAACCAGAACCTCTTCCGCATCGCCAACGACAAGACCACCTTCGCCGACGCCTTCGCAATGGCCGACCAGGTGCTCTATTCGGGCGTCGCCTGCATCACCGACCTGATGGTCAAGGAAGGCCTGATCAACCTTGACTTCGCCGATGTCCGTTCCGTTATGCGCGAAATGGGCCGGGCGATGATGGGCACGGGCGAAGCTTCCGGTCCTGGCCGTGCGATGCAGGCCGCCGAAGCCGCGATCGCCAACCCGCTGCTCGACGAGACCTCGATGAAGGGCGCGCAGGGCCTCCTGATCTCCATCACCGGCGGTCGCGACCTGACGCTCTTCGAAGTCGACGAGGCTGCAACCCGCATCCGCGAGGAAGTCGATCCGGATGCCAACATCATCCTCGGTGCGACCTTCGACGAAGCACTGGAAGGCCTCATTCGCGTATCGGTTGTCGCAACCGGCATCGATCGCAGCGCCAACCAGGGCGACATCCGCGGCTTCGACGCGAAGCCGGTACCTGCCCCGGCGCGGCCCGTTATCCGGCCGTCTGCCGCGATCGCTCCGGCTGCCGCTCAGCCTGCCCCCGTGATGGCCGCGCCTGCTCCGGTTGCCGATCCGGTCGCCGAGACGATCCGTCAGGCGGAAGCCGAGATGGAACGCGAACTGGCGATTGCCGAAACTCCGCGTCAGGCCGCACCGCAACCCGTCGCGCCGCAGCAGATGGCCCAGCAGGCGGAGCCCGAGTTCCGTCCGCAGAGCCGCATCTTTGCAGCCGCAGCACCCGCCGAAGCTCCGGTTCTCCGCGCTGCCGCCGCACCGCAGATGCAGGCTCAGCCGGCCCCGATGATGCAGGCCGCACCGCGTATGCCCCAGCCGGAAGCTCACGCTCCGGTCATGCGCGAAACGGTCGAGCCGGTCCGCATGCCGCGCGTCGAGGACTTCCCGCCGGTCGTCAAGGCCGAGATGGACCATCGTGCCCATCAGGTCCAGCATGTCCAGGAAGAGCGCGGTCCGATGGGCCTCCTGAAGCGGATCACCAATTCGCTTGGTCGCCGTGAGGAAGACGAGCAGGTCTCCGCGGAAATGGCGGCGCCGGCGCCGGTCGCGGCTCCCCAGCAGCGTCGCCCGCTCTCCGCTGAAGCGAGCCTCTACGCACCCCGCCGCGGCCAGCTCGACGACCACGGCCGCGCCGTGCCGCAGGCGGCAGCGCATCATGAGGACGACCAGTTGGAAATCCCGGCTTTCCTGCGCCGCCAGCACAACTGACACCCGTCTGGAACTGAGACAGGCGAGAGGTCCGGATCGACAGATCCGGGCCTCTTCCGGCGTTTCGCGATCCACCTCGAAAACATTAGCGAATTCTGATGGTTAATGACGTAACAATCAGAAAGAAACAGTGATTTGGAATGTTCCCGCCGCCTGCGTATGAAAGACGGTGAAAAGGTTTCGGTGACGACGACAGGACACCGACAGGAAATATTTCCCGGCGCCCGAGGGCGAGGGGACGACAAGGCAAATATAAAATGACAATCGGACTTCTCGGCTTTCAGACCACCATCGCATCCCCCGTCACCATGACGGGCATCGGTGTGCATTCGGGAACGCCCGTCACGATCACCTTCCAGCCGGCCGAAGCGGGTACCGGCATCGTTTTCAGCCGCAGCCTCGATAACGGCAACTCGGTCGAATACCGGGCGGTCTCGACCCAGGTCGGTCCGACCGATCTCTGCACGGTGCTCGGCACGTCGCCGGCGACGTGGGTCGCGACGATCGAACATGTCATGGCCGCTCTCTACGCGCTTGGCATCGACAACATCGTCGTCGAGGTGGATGCCGGCGAGATGCCGATCATTGACGGCAGTTCCTATTCATTCATCGAGGCGATCGAACAGGTCGGCATCGTCGGGCTCGGCGTCAAGCGCCGCTATATCCGCATCGTGAAGCCGGTGCGCATCGATTCGGGCGCCTCCTGGTCGGAGTTCCGCCCCTATGCCGGCACGCGTTTTGAAGTGGAGATCGATTTCCCCACGCCGCTGATCGGCCGCCAGAGCTGGAAGGGCGACCTTACCGCAACCAGCTTCAAGGAAGAGCTGTCGCGGGCCCGCACCTTCGGCTTCATGCGCGACGTGGAGCGTCTGTGGGCTGCCGGTTACGCCCTGGGGTCTTCGCTGGAAAACTCCGTTGTCATTTCCGACGATGACACGGTCGTGAACGTCGAAGGCCTGCGCTACAAGGATGAGTTCGTTCGCCACAAGACGCTTGATGCCGTCGGTGATCTGGCGCTTGCGGGTGCGCAGTTCATCGGCTGCTACCGCTCCTATCGCGGCGGGCACAAGATGAACGCGAACGCGCTCAAGGCTCTGCTGAGCGACCCGACCGCTTATGAAATCGTCGAGGCGCCGGCGCGCAGCCAGCGTGCGCGTGCCGGAGAATTCGTGCCGGTGAAGGCTCCCGAGCTTTCCGCCTGGCCTGCCTGAGCTTTCGTATCCAGTCCAACTGGCCGCTCTTCGGAGCGGCTTTTTCTTTTGATGACGCTGCGGCAGCGGTCGAGGCCCGGTTCAAAGAAGAACGTGCCACAAAATTGCGTTAATGGCTGCGCATTGCGTTGTCTTGCACCTGCTTGTAAGGCTAGAACGCCGGCTGGTGCAGTGGCATTTGTGCGCGTGACGATCGGGAACTGTCGAATGGCTTATGCGAAGTCTGTAGTGATGAAGAAAACGGCGAGGATGGCCTTGGTGGCGGTCGCTATGACCTTTGCCGGCGTCGCCGTGACGGCCTGCCAGTCCGACAAGGACATCGACATCACGAAGCTGGGCTTCGAGAGCGAACCGCCCGAAATGCTCTACTCCCAGGGCCTGGCCAACATGAAGGCCGGAAATATTACGGAGGCATCGCGCAAGTTCGATTCCATCGACCGTCAGCACCCGTTCACCGAATGGGGCCGCAAGGCGCTGGTCATGAGCACCTTCGCCAAGTATCGGATGGGCCGCAATGACGATGCGATCGCCACCGGCAACCGCTATCTGAAGCAGTATCCGAATTCCGAGGATTCGGCCTATGTCCAGTATCTGGTCGGGCTTTCCTATTCGAAGAAGATCGCCGATGTGACGCAGGACCAGAAGGCTGCGTCCCAGACGATCGACGCCATGTCGAGGGTCGTCAACGATTATCCTGATTCGGAATATGTCGAGGACGCGCAGGCGAAGATCCGCTTTGCGCGCGACCAGCTTGCCGGCAGGGAGATGCAGGTCGGCCGCTACTATCTCGAGCGCAAGGAATACCTGGCAGCTGTCAAGCGTTTCAGGGTTGTCGTGGAAGAGTATTCCAACACCAACCAGGTGGAGGAGGCGCTCGCCCGCCTCGTGGAAACCTATTACGCGATGGGCATCGTGGAAGAAGCGCAGACCGCCGCCGCCGTGCTCGGCCGGAACTATCCCGACAGCCAGTGGTACGCAGATTCCTACAAACTGCTGCAGACCGGTGGCGTCGAACCGCGCGAAAACCGCGGCTCCTGGATTTCGCGCGCCGGGGCCAGGCTTATCGGCGCATAACCAATGCTCGTCCAGCTTTCGATCCGCGATATCGTTCTGATCGAGCGGCTGGATCTCGATTTCCAGTCCGGATTGTCGGTGCTCACCGGTGAAACGGGCGCGGGCAAATCCATCCTGCTCGACAGCCTGTCGCTTGCGCTTGGCGGGCGCGGCGACGGAGGTCTTGTCCGTCATGGCGAGGACAAGGGGCAGGTGACGGCAGTCTTCGACGTCGCGGCACAGCATCCGGCCCGGCTGGCGTTGCGTGAAAACGGTATCGATGACGATGGCGACCTGATCTTCCGTCGCACCCAGAATGCGGACGGCCGCACGCGTGCCTCGGTCAACGACCAGCCCGTCAGCGTCCAGATGATGCGCCAGATCGGGCAGTTGCTGGTGGAAATCCACGGTCAGCACGACGATCGCGCGCTGACCGATACCGACACCCACCGCGCGCTTCTGGATGCCTTCGCCGGACTGACGGACGAGGTACAGCAGATCGGCGTCCTGTTCCGGGCGTGGAAGGACGCGGAGCGTGCCTTCAAGGTTCATCGCGCAAAGGTGGAGGCGGCAGCGCGGGAAGCGGATTACATCCGCTCTTCCGTCGAGGAGCTTGAAGCGCTCAGCCCTCGGGACGGGGAAGAGGACGAGCTTGCCGAAAAGCGCTCGCAGATGCAGAAGGCGGAGCGGATCGCGGGCGACATCTCCGAGGCTTCCGATTTCCTCAACGGCAACGCGTCTCCCGTGCCGCTGATCGCGTCGGTGGTCCGCCGGCTGGAGCGCAAGAGCCACGAGGCTCCGGGCCTGCTGGAAGAGACGGTGGAGCTTCTCGACGCTGCCCTCAATCATCTCTCCAACGCGCAGATGGAGGTGGAGGCGGCGCTTCGGAAAACGGAATTCGATCCGCATGAACTCGAGCGGGTCGAGGAGCGGCTGTTCGCGCTTCGGGCAGCGGGACGAAAGTATTCCGTGGCGGTTGCCGACCTGCCGGCGTTGGCCGAAAAGATGGTGGCCGATCTTGCCGATCTCGATGCCGGCGAGGAAAAGCTCGGCCAGCTCGAAAAGCTGGCGGATGCGGCGAAGGCGGACTACGACCACGCGGCGGTTGCGCTGTCGGACAGGCGCCGGCATGGCGCGGATGCGCTTGCGGACGCGGTCATGGCGGAACTGCCCGCCCTGAAGCTGGAACGCGCCCGCTTCATGGTCGAGGTCGGGTGTAATCCGGAGACCGCAACGGCGGAAGGCATCGATACCGTCGAATTCCATGTGCAGACCAATCCGGGTACCCGCCCCGGGCCGATCATGAAGGTTGCGTCGGGCGGCGAACTGTCGCGTTTCCTGCTGGCGCTCAAGGTCGCGCTGGCCGATCGCGGCTCGGCCCCCACGCTCGTCTTCGACGAAATCGACACCGGCGTGGGCGGTGCGGTCGCCGATGCGATCGGGCAGCGTCTGAAACGGCTCTCGCAGACCGTGCAGGTGCTTTCGGTCACGCATGCACCGCAGGTGGCGGCCCGCGCGGCCACGCATCTTCTCATTTCCAAAGGGCCTTCCGGCGACGGAGCGGAAAAGATTGCCACCCGGGTTGCAACCATGGCGCCGGAACATCGCACGGAAGAGATCGCGCGGATGCTCGCCGGCGCATCGGTGACGGACGAGGCGAGGGCGGCGGCGCGAAAG
>DASUPM010000518.1:0-2782 GCA_036281095.1 Pseudorhizobium sp. | reverse complement strand
CTGCTCGTCGCGGGAGAGCTGCCACTGGCGGGCGACGTTTTCTGCCGTGATCCCCATGTGGTAGCCGTAAAAGGCGTCGGTCAGGCCGTCCTTGATCATCGTGTCGATCATCTTCATGTCGCCCATCTTCACCCCGCCCCTGAGGTGGGCGCAGTGCGGCGCCATGGACATGGATTCCTGACCGCCGGCAACCACGACCTTCGCATCGCCCAGCGCGATCTGCTGCATGCCGAGCGCGACGGCGCGCAATCCCGAGCCGCAGAGCTGATTGACGCCCCACGCTGTCGCCTCCGGCGGCACACCCGCCTTCATCGCTGCCTGCCGTGCGGGGTTCTGCCCTTCACCGGCCGGCAGGACCTGCCCCAGAATAATCTCGTCGACTTCGCCGGGATCGACATTCGCACGGGACAGCGCTGCCTTCACCGCCGCCGCCCCCAGCTCATGCGCCGGAATGTTGGCAAAGGCTCCATTGAAGGAACCGACGGGTGTGCGGGCTGCGGCGGCAATGACGATGGATGTCTGGCTCACTGACGGATTCCTCGAATTTCATTTTCCGGTGAAACACTGGCAAAGCTTCCCTTCGAAGTCAAACCGGCGGGCGGGGTCTCCGAAGTTTCGGGAAGCGGGCGGACATTTGCTGCGCAGCATCGCCCTCGTCGCGCTGCACAAATTCGTTTGTCAGCCGTGATTGTTTAGGCTTACAGTTGGTGCGGGAGAGAGCCCCGTTGCGATAACCGGAGCGGGTTGAGGAGGCAGAAAATGGCCAAGAACGAAGGCGAAACCATCATCAAGAAATACGCCAACCGGCGCCTCTACAACACGGGGACCAGCACGTATGTGACGCTGGAGGACCTGGCCAAGATGGTGAAGAAGGGCGACGAATTTCTGGTCCAGGATGCCAAGACCGGAGAGGACATCACCCATTCTGTCCTGACGCAGATCATTTTCGAACAGGAATCGAAGACGGGCAACACGCTGCTGCCCATATCATTCCTGAGGCAGCTGATCTCCTATTACGGCGACCAGATGCAGATGGTGGTTCCGACCTTTCTCGAACATTCCATGCAAGCCTTCGCCAACCAGCAGACACAGATGCGCGAGCAGATGACGCGCGCACTTGGCGATACACCGCTCAACAAGAACCTGCAGGCACCCATGCATCTGATGGAGGAGCAGGTTCGCCGGAACACGGAAATGTTCCGCCAGGCAATGCAGATGTTCTCGCCATTCGGCAATCAGCCGACAGGCGGCGCCGCGAAAAAGGGCGATTCAAAGGATCTCGAGGAACTGAAGGAACAGCTGCGGACCCTGCAGAGCCGTATCGACAGTCTCTAGAGTTCAGAAGACATAACAAAAAAGGCCGGAAACACCCGGCCTTTTTTGTTATCAGACGAAAAGATCGCGTTATGCGCTTTCCTTCGGCGTCAGAACCTGACGACCGCGATACATGCCCGTCTTCAGGTCGATGTGGTGCGGACGGCGCAGTTCGCCGGAATTCTTGTCTTCGACATAGGTCGAGGCCTTCAGCGCATCCGCCGAACGGCGCATACCGCGTTTGGACGGGGTCGTTTTTCTCTTCGGTACAGCCATTCTCGTTACTCCACTTTCGTGCAAGGCGGGGTCCCCGGCAGCATTTAGCCGAACTGGATACGCCTCAATATCGGAAATTTGGGCGGCTTATACATGCTGGACAGGGGATTGACCAGTCCCCACCGGAAAAAAAGCGCCCATGCTAAGCTTCGTCTTCCGGCACGATCCACGGTTCGGCCAGAGCAGCTTCCTGCCACTGGCGGAAGGCAGGGTGTGCCTTCACGGCGTCCATGTAGGCCAGTACCTCCCTGTCCGACACGAGATCGTAGACGTCCATGCGGTTGACGACCGGAGCGAACATTGCATCGGCGGCACTAAAGGTGCCGAACAGGAATGGGCCTCTTGATTTTCGGGTGCACTCCTTCCAGATCGCCGATATCCGCGCCACGTCATCCATGACGCCCTCAGGCAGGTCGATCTTACGCTTCGGCCGGCGCATGTTCATCGGGCAAGCGGCGCGCAAGGCCCTGAATCCGGAGAGCATCTCCATCGAAATCGCCCGCGCAACCGCACGGTCCCCGGCAGCCTCCGGCCAGAGACCGCTGCGAGGAAACAGCTCCGCTGCATATTCGATGATTGCCACTGATTCCCATACGCGCACATCGCCGTGGTGGAGCGCCGGCACGCGCCCGGTCGGCGATATCTCCTTGAAGCGTGGATTGCCGGCCGGAAAGTCGAACGGGATCAATACTTCCTCGAAAGGAATGCCTGCCGCCGTCAGGGCGAGCCAGGGGCGGAAGGACCAGGAGGAATAGTTCTTGTTGCCGATGTAGAGCGTCATCCCGGTCATGCTCGTCTCCTGTTCTGCGATGCTTCAGGCATAACCCGCCACGGCAGCGGCGACCAATGAAAAGGCAGAACCTCAGCCATAAATGCAGGTGATGTATTCCCCAGAGCCGCGAGCCCTTCGTTCCACCACGCGGGCGAGCCGCAGCATGCCATTGCCGGGCTTGCCGGCCACGCGCGTCAGCGGATTGGGCAGCGCCACGGCGAGCAGAGCCCCCTGACGGCGGGAGAGATCCGCAGCCGACACGCCGAAATGATGCCGGGCCGCGGCTTCCGCACCGTAGATTCCCGGTCCCCATTCGGCGATATTCAGGTAGATCTCCATCATCCGCCGCTTCGACCAGGCGAGGTCCGCAACGACGGCAATCGGCAGCTCAAGCGCCTTGCGGACAAACGAGCGGCCGTT
>DASUPM010000517.1:0-3943 GCA_036281095.1 Pseudorhizobium sp. | reverse complement strand
TGAGGACCTCCGGCCCACCGTTCTCGTGGATGCGGATCGCGCGCGGCATGTCGCTACTATTCACGAATGCCGAACGGGGCACAAATGAGACGAGCTGCGATTGCGATCGCCGTCTTGGCCACGACCGCTGCAAAAGAAAGTTCGGCGACCGGTCGGCCGCCGAACTGATTTTCACGGGCCGGCGGTAACGCTCTTCACCACGACATTGTCGACCGACACGCCGCAACGGGCGCTGCCGGGCCGCACGTCCCGGCAGGTGAAGCTCGAGTCCTGCGTGAACTCGAAGCGCAGTTGCGCAACGCTGTTCTGCATGCCCGGCAAGCGCAGGCGCACCCGCCTGGCGCCTCCGGAGACTCCGGCCCACACCGACATGTCCTCGAAGTAGTCGGGGTCGCCGCTGCGCGGCAGGTGCTTCGGATAGTGCGCGATGTTGCCGGTGGTGAAACCATCGGCAAACGCTTCGGCGAGCACCGAGCGCAAGGTCCTGCCCGTCGTCAGGTCCGTCACGCGCAGGAACAAGCCGTCATACGCCGTCGTCGGAAGCACGGGATCGTCTTCCGTGTCGTAGCACACGTCGAACTCCACCAGCACGTAATCCGAATTGGCGGGGACGGCGAATGCCGGGCCGAAGAGCCGCTCCCACCGGCTCGTGGACGTCCCGCCGACATTGTCGTTCGCATGGAATGCGGCGTTCGACGATCCGCAGAAGTTCTTCCTCGTCCTCCAGGGAACCTCGGTGCTGCCGGCGCCATGGACGGACACCCAGCCGGCGGGCAGCCTCCCGGCCGGCACGCCGTTGAAGTCTTGAGTCAGGAGCGTCGTGGCAGCCGGCGTGCCCGTATCGAGCGTCGTACGCAGCGTCGCCACGCCGTCCGGCGAGTTCACGATCAGCCGCAGCCTGATCGGCTTCCCGGCATCGAAGGAATTCGCGACGCGGATCGTGAACGGATCCGCGTTGATGCGGGTTGCCCCGGCCGGAATCGTGCCGTACTCATCGCGATCGTCGAGCACGGTAACGCCCGACGTGTCGCTTCTCAGCCGGACGACCGGCATGCGCAGGCTGCCGGCGTTGATCGGGTTCGTCACGTAGTTGAACAGGCGCACGCGGATGTCGGCGGTTTCGCCGGGGTTGATGGCGCCGTCGCCGCCGCTGTCGGTGAAGCTCAGCGACCGGATGTTGACGGATGCGTACGGCGTCGCGTGCTCGTCTGCGCTGACGCGCCGGAAGGTCGCATCGATGCCAGTCAGCGTCACGTCTGGCTGCCCGTCGCGAAATCCGAGCGGCGGCCGATTGGCAAGGGCATAGGCGGCAAGGAACTCGCCGTCCTGCGAGACGCCCTGGTTGTAGTCGCCGAGGTTCGGCTGGCCGGTGTCGTTGTTGTGGCCGGCATTGAACGGCCTCAAGGTCAGCGGCCGTGGCTTGCTCCAGCTGTCGCCGCCGTCGAGCGAGAAGGTATACGTCACTTCCGACAGGTCGCCGCTGGTGGCGATTCCCTGGTCGTAATAGAAGACCGATATGCGCCCGGAAACGTCGTCCACCGCGATCGTCGGGAACCACTGAGGGCGGTCCTCCCCCGGGCGGCTGTTGATCTGCAAGGGCGCCGACCATGTCCGGCCGCGATCCGTGCTGCGCTGGAAGACGATGTCGGAGCCATCGAAGCTATTGTTGTTCGGGTAAACGAGGTAGATGTTCCCCTTGTAGGGGCTCTTCGAATTGTCCACCGCGAGACTCGGCGAAGTGTTCGAGCGGTCGTTGCCGAGGATCTGATCCTGGGTCAGGAACTCGCTCGAGGTACTGATCGGCTTGCGCCAGGTGTTGCCGTTATCGGGCGAGCGCGCGAAGCCGACGGTATTTCCGTATCCGAACAATTCGCCGGGGAACGGGAACTTGCGCCAGGCGGCGTACAAATTCGTGCTTCCGTTGCCCGCGAAACGCGGTACGGAAGACTGTCCGTCCTCGGGGGCGTTTGCGATGATCCTGCGCGTGCTGGCGGGCCAGTTCCTGCCGCCGTTGTCAGAGAAGGCGGACAGGATGGCGACGCCGCCGTCGCCCTGGAAGTTCGTCCAGGTCATGATGAGCCGGCCCGTATCCGGGTCCACGTCCATGAATTCCTTGTCCGCCGCATCGAAGTTGCTGGTGGGGAGGGTAGCCGCCTTGACCTCGAAAGGCCCTGTCCAGGTGTGCCCGCAGTCGGTCGATCGATGCACGCCCATGGTCTGCGCCACGCCGGCGGCAGCATTCGCCGCGACGAGGATCGACGAATAGACAAAGGTGCAGCCGCCGAGGTACTTGACCTCCGGGTCGCCGAAGACCTGCGGCAACAGCGTGCCGCCGATGTCGGTGTCGCCCGGCGAAGGAAGCTGTCCGCCGTCGGTGAAAGTCTGACCCCCATCATCCGAATACATGAAGCCGGATACGCTGATCGGGTTCAGCAGGAATCCCCGCTGATCGTTGAATCCGATCACGATGTGCTGGCCGCTGCTGTCGACGGCAATGGACAGCTCGGCCTGTCCGCCGCGCGGACCGTCGCGGAAGCCGCGGCCGCAGCGGGGATTGTTCTGACACTCGTCGTCGTCCCGCGGAACGATGCCGGCCGCCGCGTCCTCCGGCGAGCCGCCGGTCAGCGCGGCGAAGCGCTCGGCCGCTTTCCCGCTCTTGCCGGTTCGCACGCGCTCGAGGCGGGCAATCTCCGCGGCGGCCCGCGCACCCATCTCCGACAGGCGCGCTTCGCGCGGGTTGGCGCGCACCGCGCTTTCGAACACCGCGGCTTTGGGTGAAACCTGTGCAACCGTGGAACTCGCCACCAGGACCGAGGTTCCGGCAGCAATGGCCAGGACGAAGGAAAGCCTGCGCATGGTGTGCAACATCGACTTCTCCCCTGTGCGTTTGCTGTAATCAAAACAAGTCGAGTCAGCGGGAAAGGCGAGTATTTGCCTCGTGCGGGGCTTTCGCAATGGCGTCTTACAAACTAGTTTGCAGATAGCTGCGGCGCGACCGGGGGTGCGCCAGCCGCCTGGGCGGCCAACGCCCGGAAGAGCGGGAAGTCGCCGCTAGACGAGCGGGTGAGAGGCGAAGGACAGTTCGGCGACCGGACGCCCGCCGAGCAGGTGCTCCTGGATGATGCGCTCGATGTTCTCGGGTGTCGCGTGCCGGTACCAGGTGCCCTCCGGATAGACGAGCATGATCGGCCCCTCGCGACAGATGCGAAGACAATCGGCCTTCGTGCGCAGGACGCCGCCCACGGCTTCGGAGAGGCCGACCTCGCGCAGGCGCTTTTTGAGGTACTTCCAGGAGGCCTCGCCTACCTCCTTCGGCGCGCAGTCGCCGTGGGTGCAGAGAAAGACGTGGCGCTGCGCGCCGGCGAGGCCGATCTTCGCGATGGCGGCTTCGACCGTCGGCGATTTCGGGTTCTCGCTCTGCGCCGTCAAAGCGCCGCCTCGTCCGATTCGCTGGTGCGGATGCGCACGGCGCGCTCGATCGTGGTGACGAAGATCTTGCCGTCGCCGACCTTGCCGGTCTTCGCGGCGCCGATGATCGCCTCCGTCACCTGGTCCACGAGATCGTCGCGCACCGCGACCTCGATGCGCGTCTTCGGCACGAAGTCGACGACGTACTCGGCGCCGCGGTAAAGCTCGGTGTGGCCGCGCTGGCGGCCGAAACCCTTCACTTCCGTCACGGTCATGCCGGAGATGCCGATCTCGGAGAGCGCGGCGCGCACGTCGTCGAGCTTGAAGGGCTTGATGATGGCGGTGACGAGTTTCATCGGGGCTCCTGCGGGCGGGTCGCGTGGCGGTCTCGGTTTCCGATTCTACGTATTTGCCGCTGATTAGTGGCGGGCTGACGTATGGACGGCCCGCTAGCGTCTCCGGACCCCGGCCGGAAGCTGGGCGCAATGGAGTCACGGCAATGGATCTGCGCAAATCCCTTCCCCGTTTCGGTGCA
>DASUPM010000516.1:0-7068 GCA_036281095.1 Pseudorhizobium sp. | reverse complement strand
GACCATCTTGTAGGTGTTGACCCCGAAGCCGTCCTGCGTCCGGTAGTTGGCCGGGATGCCGCGCGGGCTGAACAGCCAGGTGAGCATGTGCATCGACTCCGGCGAGTTGCTCATGAAGTCGAAGATGCGGTTCGGCTCCTGCCGAAATGTCACCGGATCGGGCTTCAGAGCGTGGATGACATCGGGAAACTTGATCGCATCGCGAATGAAGAAGATCGCGAGATTGTTGCCGACGAGATCCCAGTTGCCATCTTCCGTGTAGAACTTGACGGCGAATCCGCGCGGGTCCCGAGCGACTTCGGAGGAATCGCGACCGCCGATCACGGTGGAGAAGCGGATGGCAAGCGGCGTCTTCTTGCCGGCCTGCTGGAAAAGCTTTGCGCGCGTGTATTTCGCTGCAGGCTCATCACCGATCTTTCCACTCGCTTCGAACTCGCCGTAGCAGACGAAGCCCCGCGCATGCACCACCCGTTCGGGAATGCGCTCGCGGTCGAAATGGGTGATCTTCTCGAGGAACTGGTAATTTTCCAGCGTCGCCGGACCGCGGCTGCCGACGGTTCGCTGGGACTGGTTGTTGGTTACGGGGTGTCCCTGGCGGTTTGTCAGAACGCGATCGGCCGTGCCGGAGGGCATGCCTTTGCCGCCCTGAGACATGTTCTTCTCGTCCATCGTCTTCCCTCCTGTCTGTCCGGATTTGTCTGTCGGGCGTGCAGAGTCCGCACCCACCCTGCAAATCAACAATCCGCAGACCCATCGGTTCCACGAAGACGGAAAATCAGGAGGTGCCCCACCGCAGGAGGCCGCCGCAGCCGCCGCGTGGGCTTTGACTTTCAGCCGGTCGCTCCGTAGTGCTGTCTCAACGACAGAGGGGATTTGTGAATGGGCGTAGCGGATATTTCGGCGGCCGACCGGAGCCCCCGCATGGACGACCTGCAGGGGGTGGTCGACGAGATCCACCACGCGCTGACACCGCGTCTCGGCGAAGGCAAGGTCGCGGATTACATTCCCCAACTCGCGCATGTGGACCCCCGCAAACTGGGTATCGCCGTCGTGGATGTCGAAGGCAATGTCTACAAGGCCGGCGATTGCGACGAGCCGTTCTCGATCCAGAGCATTTCGAAGGTCTTTACGCTGACGCTTGCTCTCGGCAAGCACGGCGAGAATGTCTGGAAGCGGGTCGGCCGCGAGCCCTCGGGCTCGGCTTTCAATTCGATCGTTCAGTTGGAAAACGAGGAGGGAAAGCCGCGCAACCCCTTCATCAATGCCGGCGCCATTGCCGTAAGCGACCTGGTGCTCGCCGGTCATACGCCGCGTGAGGCGATCGGCGAAATCGTCCGGTTCGTGCAGTATCTGTCGGATGACGAAGAGATTGCGATCGATCCCGCCGTGGCGAAGTCGGAGCTGGCAACGGGTTATCGCAACTTTGCGCTCGCGAACTTCATGCGCGGTTTCGGCAGGCTCGACCATCCGGTGGACCATGTTCTTGGGGTCTATTTTCACCACTGCGCACTGGCGATGACCTGCACGCAGTTGGCGCATGCGGGGCTTTTCCTGGCGGCCGCAGGGCGAAACCCGCTGACCGGCCACTCGGTCGTGTCCCGTCAGCGGGCCCGACGCATCAATGCATTGATGCTGACCTGCGGCCACTATGACGGTTCCGGCGATTTCGCCTATCGTGTCGGCCTGCCGGGCAAGAGCGGTGTTGGCGGCGGCATCATGGCCGTGGCGCCGGGGAAGGCATCCATGGCCGTGTGGTCGCCCGGCCTCAATCACAACGGCAACTCGCTCCTGGGCTCGCTGGCGCTCGAAATGCTGGCGCACCGGACCGGCTGGTCGGTCTTCGGGCCGTAGCACAGACATAAAAAAGGAGGCGCGGCCGAAGCCGCACCCCCTTCCGTCCTGGGAGGACTAACTCAGTCTTCGTTCGCCGCGAGCTGCGAGAGCACCTCTCCCCGACCGCGCATCCGCAGGATCAACGGCACGATGAAGGCGAGGGCCGCGACGACGAACAGGACGGCCGCGATCGGCGATGTGAAGAGGTAGGTGACGTCGCCCTGGCTGATGGCGAGCGCACGGCGCAGCTGCTGTTCCGCGAGCGGCCCGAGGATCAATCCGACGACGACGGGTGCGATCGGATAGCCGAAGACGCGCATCACATAGCCCAGCAGGCCGAAGGTCAGCAGCATGCCGAGTTCGAAGACCGACGGATTGGCGCCGATCGTCCCAAGCGTCGCGAACACGAGGATGCCGGAATACAGCCACGGCTTCGGGATGGTCAGAAGCTTCACCCACAACCCGATCAGCGGCAGGTTGAGAACGAGCAGCATGCCGTTTGCGATCAGGAGAGAGGCAATCAGGCCCCAGACAAGCTGCGGGTTTGTCGCGAAGAGCAGCGGGCCGGGCTGTAATCCGTATTGCTGGAAGCCTGCAAGCATGATCGCTGCCGTTGCGGTGGTCGGCAGCCCGAGTGTCAGGAGCGGCACAAGCGTACCGGCGGCAGAGGCGTTGTTTGCCGCCTCCGGTCCGGCGACGCCTTCGATGGCGCCATTGCCGAACTCCTCCGGGTGCTTCGTCAGCCGCTTTTCGGTGGCGTAGGAGAGGAAGGTTCCGATCTCGGCCCCGCCTGCAGGCATGGCCCCGATGGGAAAGCCGATCAGGGTGCCGCGCAGCCAGGCCTTCCACGAGCGTGCCCAGTCCTGAGCGGTCATCCATACCGATCCCTTGACCGCCTCCACGGTCTCGGGTCCGCGATTGCCCTGTGCGGCGATGAAAAGCGTCTCGCCGATGGCGAACATGGCAACCGCCATGGTGGTTACCTCGATCCCGTCGAGCAGGTCGGGCACACCGAAGGAAAGGCGCGTCTGGCCGGTCAGCTGGTCGATGCCGACCATCGAAAACGCCAGGCCGACGAAAAGCGCCGTCAGGCCGCGCAGTGCGGAATCGCCGAAGGCGGAAGAGACCGTCACGAACGCCAGCACCATCAGGGCGAAATATTCGCGCGGACCGAACTTGATGGCGACCTGCACCACATAGGGCGCGAGGAATGCGAGAAGCAGCGTCGCGATGAGACCGGCGACGAAGGAGCCGATCGCAGATGTGGCGAGCGCCGGCCCGCCTCGTCCGGCTCGGGCCATCTTGTTACCCTCGAGCGCGGTAACGATCGAGGCGCTTTCGCCGGGCGTGTTGAGAAGGATCGACGTCGTCGAACCGCCATACATGCCGCCGTAATAGATGCCGGCGAACATGATCAGCGAGCCGGTCGGATCGAGACGGTAGGTGACTGGCAGCAGGAGGGCGACCGTCAAGGCCGGTCCGATGCCCGGCAGAACGCCGACGGCGGTGCCCAGCGTGACCCCGATCAGGGCGTAGAGAAGGTTCAGCGGCTGTGCCGCCGACACCAATCCCTGGAGAAGAAATTCGAATGTGCTCATGAGCGCAATATCCCGGCCCTCGTCAGAGGAACAGATGTTCCAGCGGGCCCGCCGGAAGAGAAAGCTGGAGCAGTCCGGCGAAGATGAGCCAGATGCCAAGACAGAGGACGATGCCGAGCGGTACCGTCAGCCAAAGCTTGCGGCGCCCGAATCCTGCGGCAACGAGGGCAAAGAGAACGCCGGTCGCGATGGAGAAGCCGAAATTGTCGAGCAGCAGCATCTGCGCCGCCAGGCCGGCCACCACCCAGACCACCGGGCCGAATTGCTGTCGGTCTCGTCGGGGAAAATCACCGCGAAAGGCTTCGATGGCCGTCCAGATCGCCAAGCCTATCAGGCCGAAGGCGATCCAGTCGGGAACCGTTGCCGGCCCGACCTGCGAGTAGCCTGCCGCACCCTTCAGCCGTGCGACGTCAAAGAAGATGACGGCGGCGATGGCGACGAGGACGGCGGCAATGGCAAGCGCCGCCCAATCGGGGCGGCGCTGTCCGGATGTCGATTGGTCGAGGCTCATTTAACCAGTCCGATGTCCTTCAGGATGGTTTCCGTGGCGCTGATGTCCTTGGCCAGCTGCTCCTCGAAGGCATCGCCGGCGAGATAGGTGTCGGCCCAGTTCTTGGTCTTCAGCGTTTCCTGCCAGGTCGCAGACTTGGCGAGCTTCTCGACGTCCGCGAGAACGGCGGCCTTCTGCTCGTCCGACAGGCCTGGTGCTGCCGCCACCATGCGCCAGTTCTGCAGGACCACGTCGTAACCGGCTTCCTTCAGCGTCGGCGCGTCGGCGCCTTCAATGCGCTCCTCGCTGGAAACGGCGAGCAGGCGCAGCGTGCCCGCTTCAATCTGCGACTGGAATTCGCCGTAGCTGGAGATGCCCGCGGTTACCTGGCTGCCGAGGATGGCGGCCAGCGCCTCGCCGCCACCGGAATAGGCGATGTAGTTGATCTTGGTCGGATCGACGCCGGCAGCCTTGGCCAGGAGACCAACGGCGATATGGTCGGTGCCGCCGGCAGAGCCGCCCGCCCAGGAGACTGAGCCCGGGTCCTTCTTGAGCGCTTCGACGAGCTGGTCGATCGACTGGATTTCGGAAGATGCCGGAACGACGATCGCCTCGTACTCGCCGGTGAGGCGCGCGATCGGCGTGACGTCCTTCAGGGTGACCGGCGACTGGTTGGTCAGGATGGCGCCGACCATGACGTAGCCGCCGACGATGAGCGCGTTCGGGTTGCCCTTCTGCTGGCTTGCGAACTGGGCGATCCCGATGGTGCCGCCTGCGCCGGGAACGTTGACGACCTGGACGTTGCCGGAAATGCCTTCTTCCTGCAGGACGGTCTGCAGCGAACGAGCCGTCTGGTCCCAGCCGCCGCCGGGTGCAGCCGGCGCCATGATGGTGTAGTCCGCGGCGTAGGCAGGAAGAGCGAGAGCGCCCGCGACGATCGAAGCGAGAACGAATTTTTTCAAGGGTATGTCCTCCAAAATGCACCGTAGGGCGCAATGATCTGATTTTTTGCGAGGGAGAACGGCCCGGTAAGGTGACGTCGCCGGGTTCCTCCCATCCGCATCGACACCCCCCTCCAGGGGAGTCGATGGCCTAAGCGATCACATCAAGCTGACATCTACCTGACATTCCTCCTATTGGCCGGGATTGGCAAGGCGGAATCACTGGAGCCGCAGGACCTCGTTCCAGCGGGAGATGAGCCGTGCGCGCTTCACCTGGTCGAGATAGACCATCAATCCGGGACTGACAGGAACCGGTTTCAATTGCCCGCCCAGCATTTCCCGCATGGTCGTGGCGGTATTGTTGCCCGAGACTTCCGGGCTGACGGCCGGGATCTGCAGCTCGCGGGCCATGATCGTCTGGCCTTGCCGCGACATGAAGAAATCGAGGTAGCGTCGACCGAGTTCGGGCGAGGCGGCGGCCTGCGGCACGAGGCCGATCCGGGACATGACGACGGTATAGTCCTTCGGCAACATGATGCCGATGTCCGGATGCCGCGATGCCCAATCGGCGGCATAGGAGCCGAGTATGTTGTAGCCGAGGACGAACCGTCCATCGGCAACCCGCTCCAGGATCGCCTGACTGGTGGAATAGAGTTTTACGCCCGCCGCGCCCATGGCCTGGATGACAGACCAGATATCGCCGAACTGTTCCTGATCCCGCGACATGAAGAGGAAGCCGACGCCGGACCGCTCGATGTCGTAGGTGCCGATCCGGCCATAGACGATCTCCCCCTGCCGCTTGAGGAAGCTTACCAATTCCGCACGGGTCGATGGTGGAGCCTCGGCCTTGAAGCTTGGCTTATGGTAGACGAACACCGCCGGTTCGAAGGTGAGCGCATAGGCCGTGTTGCGCCAGTTGGCCCAGTCGGGCCAGCGGTCGCTCATCGGCAGGTCACTGCGCTGGGCATAGCCGTCATTGGCGAGTTTCACCTGCAGATCCATGGCCGAGGAGAAAGCGAAGTCGGCAGTCTTCTGCCCGGCATCCGTCTCCCGCACGATGCGGTCGTAGATCTCGCCCGTCAGCATGTCCTCATAGCGCACGGCCACATCCGGATTTGCGGACTGGAAGCCTGCGATCATCGGCTGCGCGAGCGGCTCGTCGAGCGAGGAATAGACGACCAGAACCGGCGCATCCGACCGGCCGGAAAGGGCGGGAAACACCGTCGTCGAGGCATGGGCAAGGCTGGCGGAAAAGAGGGCGATCAGAGCCAGGACGAAGAGCGGCTTCATCACCGGACCATGCACCAGCAGGCGGCCCGACACAAGCCGCGCGGGCACCAAGCCGGTTCCGTGACATCTTGCCATTTGCCCGATAATCTAGACCGGTAAGGGAGACGTCGTGCGAATCTTGCTGGTGGAAGACAATCAGGCGCTGGCGGAGGGTCTGTCGACGATCCTGCGCGGCAGCGGCTATGCCGTGGACGCAGTGGCCGATGGCGCGTCCGCCGAAGCCGTCGCCGCTGCGGAGGCTTACGACCTCGTCATCCTCGACCTCAATCTGCCGGAAATGGACGGGCTCGATGTGCTGCGGGCGATGCGCGCGCGCCAGAACAAAGCGGCGGTGATGATCCTGACGGCGCGCGGCACACCTGAAGAACGGGTGAAGGGGCTGGATCTCGGCGCGGACGATTACATGATCAAGCCCTTCGATATCTCGGAGTTCGAGGCCCGCATCCGGGTTCTGCTGCGGCGGCAGGCGGGTCTCAGGAGTTCCGTCGTCCAGTTCGGAGGCGTCACGCTCGATCTCACGTCGCGCACCTTCAGCAGCGCGGGCGTGCCGCTGGATATTCCGGCCCGGGAGGTAGCGCTCCTCGAGCTTCTTTTCCTGCGTGCCGGCAAGGTCGTGTCGAAGGACGCGATCGTCCGCTCGCTCACCGGCTTCGACGAGGATCTTTCCGCCAACGCGATCGAACAATATGCCAGCCGTCTCCGCCGACGCCTCGCACCCCACGGGCTGACGGTGAAGACGGCGCGCGGGATCGGCTATTATCTCGAAAACGCAAGCCCGGTCCCATGAGCCACGCATACTCTCTGCGACGCCGGCTGCTTGCATGGCTTCTGCTCTCGACCGCCGTCATAGGCACCGTCGCCCTCACGGACACCTGGCGGGAGGCTGAGAAGACGGCAAACGAGGTCTCGGATCGCG
>DASUPM010000515.1:0-9847 GCA_036281095.1 Pseudorhizobium sp. | reverse complement strand
TGGCAGTTCATCTCACGATCGCCTGCCTGATCTTCGCGGCCTGCGTCTGGATCATGCGGGGGCTCTCGCCTCACAGTCCGGACCGGGTGCCTTCAGGACGCGGCAAGGCCGGCGCCGTAGCCTTGGCCGTTCTCTGTCTGGTGCAGATCTATCTCGGCGCGTTGGTGGCGGGGCTCGACGCCGGGCTCAGCTACAATACCTGGCCATTGATGGACGGCACGTTCGTCCCGGGCGGCCTCTTCGTCCAGGACCCATGGTGGATCAACCTGTTCGAGAACCCGAAGACGGTGCAGTTCGTACACCGGATGGGAGCCTACACGCTGCTCCTGGTCGCGATCTGGCATGTGGCCGTCATGGTGCGCAACGCTCCGGGCACGACGCACGCGCGCCGTTCGGTTCTGCTGCTCGGGCTCGTCCTCGTTCAGGCCGGCATCGGCATCGCCACGCTGCTGACCCAGGTGCACCTGCATGCGGCGCTGCTGCATCAGGGCATGGCGCTGGTCGTGCTCGGCTTCGCCGTCGCCCATTGGCGCGGCTTCACCGGCGAATACCCGCATGAGGTCAAGGCCTAGACTAGACCTGGCTGAGTACGGCTTTGACCGCATCCACGACGGCCAGTTCGTTGTCGCGCTCGGCACCGTTTTCGTCTTCCTCGTGCCATGCTGCCGACAGGCAGCCATAGGCAAAGGCGTATCGCAGAATCGTACGGACGTCCCGGCCCAGCGCGTCAGCAAAAACCTCGGCCATCCAGGCGATGCGCTCCTGATCACGGGTGAGGTCGAATCGATCCAGCGGATTGGAGAACATGTTGGCGACATCGAGAGCCGCATCGCCAATCAGTCCCGCCGGGTCGATGACGATCCAGCCACGCGGACTAAGCATGATATTTTCATGGTGCAGATCGCCGTGCAGTGGCTTCACGTCCCGCTGATCGGCTATCAAGCTCTGCGCCGTATCCGCAGCTTCCTTGTAGATGCTGAAACGGGCGTCCTCCTTCGCCTTTCGAAAAAGGCTTGTGAAATAGCGGTCGAGAGACTGCAGGCTCGGCGGCGGCTGTCGCGGCGAAGAGCCGTGGTATGCATTGAGAACCTCGGCGGCGATCATCGTCGCCTCCCGGTCCCCGTGGGAGGCGATCCGATCCCGGAGCGTCACCGCTCCCGCATGTTCCATCAGCAGAAGGTTGTTGCGGCGTGCGATGAGTCGCACGCAACCGACGCCGTCGCGCCAGTCGAGAAAGTCTGCACCGCGCAGACTGTCTTCCAGCGCTTTCGGTTTGAGGACCTTGAGGATGTCCGCTTCGTTGCTGCCACGCGTGACCTCGAACACGGTGCCGACCACCGTATCCGCGATCTGACGCGCGCTATCGATCCCCCATTCGGGCGGAAGCGATGGAAGGCCCGCCGTCATCACGCCGAGAGCATGATGTCCATGTTCTGCACGGCGGCACCCGAGGCCCCCTTGCCGAGGTTGTCGAGGACAGCAACGAGATTGACATGGTCGCCGCCGGGCGTGCCGAACACGAAGAGCTTCATCGTGTCCTTGCCGGCAAGCTCTTCCGCGTCGATACGCGAGAGGTTCTTCGATTCCTCGAGCCCCACGACCTCCACGACGTCCTGACCCGCATAATGGGCGAGGAGCGCCTTGTGGATGCTTTCCCGGGTGAAGCCGTTCTTCAGGTCAGCCAGGAAGAGCGGTACCTGAACGATCATCCCCTGCGGAAACCGGCCGACGGAGGGGGAGAAGAGGGGGGCACGGTCCAGTTGGCCGTGGATCGTCATTTCCGGAACGTGCTTGTGGTTGAGGTTTAGGCCGTAGACGAAGTGGTTGGCGGTAATGGCGTCCTCGCGGCTCCGATCCTCCATCTGGGCGATCATCTGCTTGCCGCCGCCGGTATAGCCGGACACGGCGTTGACACTGACCGGATAACCGTCCGGCAGGATGCCTGCCACGCGAAGCGGACGGATGAGGCCGATCGCGCCGGTCGGATAGCAGCCCGGATTGGCGACGAGGCGCGCATCGCGAATCTTCGCCGCCTGCGTCTTGTCCATCTCCGCAAAGCCGTAGGCCCAGGAGGGATCGACGCGATAGGCGGTCGAGGTATCGATGACGCGAACATTGTTGTTGCCGGAAAGCATGCCCACTGCTTCCCGCGATGCGTCGTCGGGCAGGCAGAGGATCGCGATGTCGGCGCTGTTCAGCAGGTCTTCCCGCATGGCCGCATTGCGGCGCTCCGCCTCCGGGATCGACAGGAGCTCGACATCGCGGCGGGCGGCCAGGCGCGTGCGGATCTGCAGACCCGTGGTGCCGTGTTCGCCGTCGATGAAGATCTTTGCCATCGTTTCTTTCCTGTCTTGTCAGATAGTTATCCGCGGGCGCGGAATCGGCGCGCGAGCACGTTGAATCAATGTCTCATCGGATTGTGAGGCGTTCTGCGCGCAGTCCGAGCATATACATTGCCACCGTTGCACCCGCAATGGCGGTGATATCTGCGTGATCATAGGCAGGCGCCACTTCGACGACGTCGGCGCCGCGGATATCGAGCCCCTGCAGGTTGCGCAGGACCGAAAGGATCTTCGCGCTGGAGGGGCCGCCTGCGACGGGAGTGCCGGTGCCGGGCGCGAAGGCGGGGTCCAGGCAGTCGATATCAAAGGTAAGATAGGCGGGGCCGCTGCCGGTGTGTTCCAGAATGGTCGCCGCGATCTCTCTCGCGCTCATCTCTTCGACCTCATGACCATAGACGATGCGGATGCCGCAATCGTCCGGGGCATGGGTGCGAATACCGACCTGGATCGAGCGGGAGGTGTCGATCAGACCATCGCGGGCGGCGCGGGCGACGAAGGAGCCGTGATCCAGGCGCTGGTTGTCGTCGAACCAGGTGTCCTGATGCGCATCGAACTGGACGAGCGCCAGCGGTCCGTGCTTCGCCACATGCGCCTTCAGGAGCGGCCAGGTGATATAGTGGTCGCCGCCGAGCGTGAGCAGGAAGGCGCCGTCCGCGATGAGGGCGGCAGCTTCCTGCTCGATCGTCGCGGGCGTTTCCTGATGGTTGCCGTAATCAAGAAGGCAGTCGCCATAGTCGATCACCGCCATCTGCCCGAAGAGGTCTCGGCCGAAGGGATATTGCGGATCGTTGTCGAAGATCGCCGAGGCGCGACGGATCGCCTGCGGCCCGAAGCGGGCGCCCGGCCGGTTGGAGGTTGCGGCATCGAAGGGGATGCCCCAGACGACGGCGTCCGCACCCCGCACATCCTTGGTGAAGCGGCGGCGCATGAAGGATAGCGCGCCGGCGAAGGTGGGGTCGGTAGCGGACGATGTGAGGCTTGTCGCCGTGAACGCGTGATCGATGGTCTTTCCGGGCATGGCGTTCGTCCCTGCGGGCTCTGATTCAAGAAAATGCGGCAAAAGAAAAGGCGGAGCCGAAGCCCCGCCTTGTCTGAATTCCAAGATCCAGCAGCGATTAACGCTTGGAGAACTGGAAGGACCGGCGGGCCTTGGCCTTACCGTACTTCTTACGCTCGACGACGCGGCTGTCGCGGGTCAGGAAGCCACCCTTCTTGAGGACCGAGCGAAGGCCGGGCTCGAAATAGGTGAGGGCCTTGGACAGGCCGTGGCGTACGGCGCCGGCCTGGCCGGAGAGACCGCCGCCGGCAACCGTTGCGATGATGTCGAACTGGCCGGTGCGGGCAGCCGCGACGATCGGCTGCTGCAGGATCATCTGCAGGACCGGACGGGCGAAGTACGCCGAAAAGTCCTTGCCGTTGACGATGATCTTGCCCGAGCCAGCCTTGACCCATACGCGGGCAACGGCGTTCTTGCGCTTGCCGGTCGCGTAGGAACGGCCCTGCGCGTCGACCTTGCGGACATGGACCGGAGCCTGATTTTCGGCCGCCGGAGCGAGATCCTTCAGAGAGGAGAGATCGGCCATTATCAGGCGCTCCTTACGTTCTTCTTGTTCAGCGATGCCACGTCGAGTGCGACCGGCTGCTGTGCTTCGTGGGGATGGTTGGAACCGGCATAGACGCGCAGGTTCTTCATCTGGCGACGGCCAAGCGGGCCGCGCGGGACCATGCGCTCGACAGCCTTCTCGACGACGCGCTCCGGAAAACGGCCTTCGATGATGGCGCGCGCGGTGCGCTCCTTGATGCCGCCCGGATAGCCGGTGTGCCAGTAGTACTTCTTGTCGTTGTACTTGTTGCCGGTCAGGACGACCTTCTCGGCATTGATGACGATGACGTTGTCGCCGTCATCGACGTGGGGCGTGTAGGTGGCCTTGTGCTTGCCGCGCAGGCGGTTGGCAACGATGGTGGCGAGGCGACCGACGACGAGGCCTTCCGCGTCGATGACCACCCACTTCTTCTCCACCTCGGCGGGCTTCTGAACGAAAGTAGACATTCGTGTATCTTTCCGATTGATCCCCCGGCCCGAAGGCAAAGGGCGTTTCTTGTTGCTTGGATTTGGCAGGTATAGATCTGCCAAAAAGAATGCCGACCCGCGAGGATCAGCAATCTGGAGCGCTTATACCGGGGGCTGCCGAACCGGTCAAGGCGACGGAAACCGGCCGCTGTAAAAACAGCCTAATGAAAACAGTGGGTTATTCGTGTGGTTAGGTGATACCACAATCTATCTCGGCGGAATGGAGTAGGTCGCCGTGGCCTGGGCAACCGGTTCAGCGGGATTTTCCTGTGTCAGGACCGCGTCGATCACCGCCAGCCGCTGGCCGAGCTTCAGGACCCGACAGTCGCAAAAGAGCGGAGCGAGCTGCGGCTTGCGCAGGAAATTGACGTTGAGGTTCGTGGTGACGGCAAGCGCCACGGGACCGACATGCGCAAGGATGACGGCATAGGCAGCGACGTCGGCCAGCATGACCATCGCAGGGCCGGAAATCGTGGCGCCGGGGCGAAGATGCCGCTCGCCAGGCTCGAAGCGCATGGTGAGCCCGCCGGGCCGGACATCGGTGATGGACAGCACGCGTCCGTCCAGGTGGATCTGCGGGAATTCCCGGTCGAGAAAGGCGTGGATCTCATCCGTGGTCATGATCGGCTGCATGCTTTCTCCCATCGTTCGGCCATTCGCTGTAGCAGGGATTTCTCCTCAACACAGCGGGAGCAGGGAGGCGGATGGAAAAAGACACCGGGCGAGCGGTGCAATCCGGCAGGGATCTCCTAGATCTAGGAGATCGACATCCGTGCGAGGAAGAGCGATGAACCACGACCGCTACGACAACGACTATATTGCCGACATCCTGAAGACGACGAAGACGATCGCGCTTCTCGGCGCTTCACCCAATCCGGATCGGCCGAGCAACGGCGTCATGCGCTTCCTGCTGTCCAAGGGCTATCGGGTGTTCCCGGTCAATCCCGGACAGGCGGGCAAGGAGATCCATGGTCAGAAGGTCTATGCCAGGCTTGCGGACATTCCGGAAAGCATCGACATGATCGATGTCTTTCGCGCGGCGGAGTATCTGGACGGGATCGTCGAGGAAGCGTCCACGCTGCCGCAGAAGCCGAAGGTGATCTGGGGCCAGTTGAGCGTCCGCGACGATGCCGCCGCCGCCAAGGCGGAAGCCGCCGGCATCAAGGTGGTCATGGACCGTTGCCCGGCAATCGAGTATCCGCGCCTGCTGGCCTGAGCCTCAGGCGGTCAGCAGGGCGACTTCGGTCCGCATCCCTGCAAGATGTTCTGCATTACCGCAGTAGTGGAGATGTTGCCGGTCCGCGACCTGCGCTGCCAGATCACGGCGGCAGCGCGCCTTTGCGATGCAGGCCGAGCAGTTGATCTGCATGTCGCGGAACTCTCCGGGATGGATGCGGGCGGCTTCGGCGGCGTCGATGTCGAGCGCCGCCATAAGAGCGGCGACTTCGTCGGAGGCATGCGGGCCGGCTCTTGCCACCTGCAGCAGCCGGTCCGGCGTCAGCGAACAGTCGCGTGCGATTTCCGACAGGCTTTCATCGCTCAGGCGGCCGATGACATCGGCCTCTGTCGTGGCCTCCCAGGCTCGGGCGAACCAGTGCAGGAGCTTGGATGCAAGCGACGGAGACAGGTCTGCTGCAGTTCCCATGGCGAACTCCTCTCTTCTTTCGGCAACTGTAGAACTGCGGGAAGAAAAGTCCTTGATCCGCATCAACCAACCCGCTTTGTTATCGGCCGGTAGAAGATGCCTGAGGAGGAAAGATATGCCGACACACAATCCGGGATTTGCCACGCTGGCGGTTCATGCGGGCGCGCAACCCGACCCGACGACGGGAGCGCGAGCGACGCCGATCTATCAGACGACCTCCTTCGTATTCAACGACGCCGACCACGCAGCCGCATTGTTCGGTCTTCAGCAGTTCGGCAATATCTATACCCGCATCATGAACCCCACCCAGGCGGTTCTGGAGGAACGGGTCGCGGCGCTGGAGGGTGGTACCGCGGCGCTTGCGGTCGCCTCGGGCCATGCGGCGCAGGTGCTGGTCTTCCATACCATCATGCAGCCCGGCGACAACTTCGTGGCGGCCCGCAAGCTCTACGGCGGCTCGATCAACCAGTTCGGCCATGCCTTCAAGAACTTCGACTGGCAGGTCCGCTGGGCCGACTCAGCTGATCCTGCGAGCTTCGAGAGCCAGATCGACGACCGCACCAAGGGCATCTTTATCGAGAGCCTTGCCAATCCTGGCGGCACCTTCGTCGATATCGCGGCCATCGCCGACGTGGCGCATCGCCACGGCCTGCCGCTGATCGTCGACAACACGATGGCGAGCCCCTATCTCGTGCGACCGCTGGAGCACGGCGCCGACATCGTCATTCACTCGCTGACCAAGTTCCTCGGCGGCCACGGCAATTCCATGGGCGGCATCCTCGTCGACGGCGGTACCTTCGACTGGTCGGCATCCGGTAAGTATCCGATGCTGTCGGAGCCGCGGCCCGAATATGCCGGCATCGAACTGCACAAGACGTTCGGCAACATCGCCTTCGCCATCGCAGCCCGCGTGCTCGGCCTGCGCGATCTCGGTGCGGCGATCTCGCCCTTCAACGCATTCATGATCCTCACCGGCATCGAAACCCTTCCGCTCCGGATGCAGCGCCATTGCGACAATGCGCTTGCTGTCGCCAGGTGGCTGAAGGATCACGACAAAGTCGCGTGGGTGAACTATGCGGGTCTCGAAGACGATCCGAACAATGCGCTGCAGAAGCGTTACTCGCCGACGGGTGCCGGCGCCGTCTTCACCTTCGGCCTGAAGGGCGGCTACGAAGCCGGCAAGACCTTTGTCGAAGGCCTGCAGATGTTCTCGCATCTCGCAAATATCGGCGACACGCGCTCTCTCGTCATCCATCCGGCCTCGACCACGCACCGCCAGCTTTCGGAGGAGCAACAGGTGGCGGCCGGTGCCGGTCCGGAGGTCGTGCGTCTGTCGGTTGGCATCGAGGAGGCGGGCGACATCATCGCCGACCTCGAACAGTCGCTGGCGAAGGTCTGAGCCTGCCCATGACCGCCGCAGTTCGCTTCGACCTCTCCGCCGTCGAGCCTGAGGAGGGCGCTCCTGCGTCCGACCGGCTGGTTTCCGGCAATCCGCGGTTCCGCACCTGGAACGTCGAAGAGGCCGATGGCGGCCTCTATGCCGGCGTCTGGGAATCGACGCCCGGGAAGTGGCGGGTGGTCTACGAGGAGTGGGAATATTTCCATGTCCTCGAAGGCCATTCGATCGTGACGGAGGAGGGTGGCGAGCCCATCCACCTCCGGACCGGCGATCGCCTGATCCTCAGGCCCGGCTTCAAGGGGACCTGGGAAGTCGTTGAAACGACTCGCAAGGACTATGTGATCAGGCTGTAGTCACCACTCCAGATCCAGCCGCTCCAGACCATGGAAGTGATAGACGTCCTTGACCCGCAGGGTTGCCGCCATCTTCATCCCCGACAGGCGGCGGAATAGGATGGGGAGCACCGTGTTGAGTTCGAGCCGGGCGAGCGGAGCACCGATGCAGAAATGGATGCCGGCACCGAAGGAGAGGTTCGGGGCCTCCTGACGGTCAGGCTTGAAGACCAGCGGTTCGGTGAACTTCCTGGGGTCGAGATTGGCGGCTGCGAGAACGAGGCTCACCTTGTCGCCGCGGCTGAAGGAGATGCCATCGATCTCGACATCCTCCAGGGCCCACCGCTGGAAGATGTGGACGGGGGCGCAAATCCGGAGCGTTTCCTCGACCGCCCGTTCCGTCGCCGCCTCGTCCCTGAACATTTGTGCGGGAGAGAGGCCGCTCTCCAGAATGACGCGGACCGAATTGCCGATCTGGTGCACGGTGGCTTCATGGCCGGCGTTCAGGAGGACGATCGTCGTCGAGACGAGTTCGTCTTCCGTCAGGTATTGCCCCTTGTGTTCGGTGTGAATCATGTGGCTGAGGAGATCCTCCCGCGGCGCCTTGCGGCGCTCGGCGATCAGCGTCTTCACATACTCCGCGAACTCACGAGCCGAAAGATCGGCGGCGTGCTCGTCCTCACGCGTTCGCTTGAACATGTACATGCCGACATAGTCGTGGCTCCATTTCAGCAGTTGCGGCCCCATCTCGTCCGGGATGCCGATCATCCGCGCAATCATCGTGACCGGAATGATATCGGCGAAGGAGGAGAGGAGTTCGGCCCTGCCGCTCTTCGCGAAGCCGTCGATCAGCCCCTCCGCAAGTGCTTCGATTTCCGGCCGCAGCCGTTCGATATGCCTGGACACGAATGCGCGGTTGACCAGAGTGCGCAGCCGCGTGTGTTCCGGCGGCTCCAGTTCCAGCAGGGAGTACCGCTCGGCCAGGTCGAAGTTCTTAAGATGTGGCTCCGGCTCCACCATGCCCAGTTCATCGCGTGTGGCGATATGGAGGATCTGCCGGCCGAAACGGCGGTCGCGGAGCAGGGCATTGACGTGGTCGTAGCCGGTGAAGAACCACTGCCTCTGCTCCTCCCAGTAAAAGGTCGGGCAATGGTCGTGCAAAAGTGCGTAGACGCGGTTGGGATCGCCGTAGAAGGCCGGATCGCGGGCATCCAGCGATACGCGGCGGGTGACCGGGTCGATGCGGATAAAGGAAAACGGTGCAGTCATTGCACAGGCCTAGCGCAAACCGACCGCCTTCGGAAGAGGTCCCTCCTACTCGCCTGCTGCCGTGCCTTCGCGACGCGGATCGGCGCTGCCGGCAAGTCCGTCCGCCGTGATCTCGATGGCGTGCAGGCCGGAATTCATCTCGCCCACCTTCACCTCGTAGCCGAGTGATTTCAGCGGCTCGGCCATCTCTGCGGCCGAGGTGCCCGCCTCGAGGTCGTAGGTGCCGAAGCGGTTGACGAGATGCGGCATTGCGACGATCTCCTCGACCGGCATCTGCCAGTCGATATAGGCAATGAGCGCCTGCGCCACATAGCCGATGATCTGGCTGCCGCCGGGCGACCCGATCGCCAGAAGCGGCTTACCGTCCTTCATCACGATCGTCGGCGACATCGACGAGCGCGGCCGCTTCCCGGGTTCCACGCGATTGGCGACCGGAACACCTGCGTCATGCGTCTTGAAGGAGAAGTCAGTGAGCTCGTTGTTGAGCAGGAAGCCGTTCGTCATCAGCCGCGAGCCGAAGCCGTTCTCGATCGTCGTCGTCATGGATACGACGTTGCCGTCCGCATCGACGATGACGAAATGGCTGGTGGAGGGAAGCTCGATCGCCTCGCCGTCACCGAAGAGGAGGGCGTGATCCCATTCCGGCTCGCCCGCCTTCACCTCGTCGGTTGTCAGCGCCTTGTCGCCGTCCATGAGGGCGGCGCGCTCGGCGAGGTAGTCTTTCGAGAGCAGCCCCTCGATCGGTGAGGGAACGAAGTCCGTATCTCCCAGATAGCGCTCGCGGTCGGC
>DASUPM010000514.1:0-3467 GCA_036281095.1 Pseudorhizobium sp. | reverse complement strand
GGCGCTCTTTGTTGTCCTTCGTGTTCTCCTGGCGCCGGCTGCTGAAATTTCACACCGCCGTCTTTGACATGGCCGCGGCCGGCCAGGTCGTCGAGCGGGCGCAGCGCTGGCGTCTTCCGGGGAGCGCCTCGGCTGCCGGCGAGTTCCGGCGTCAGATAGAGGCCCTTCGGCCAATCCGGCCGGCAGTCGAGGCTGCCCGTGCCGATCTGGAGGCCGTCATGGCCGGCAAGCCCCGGGAATTTCGGCGCGGAGCCGTTGCCATCTTCATCCCCGAAAGCGCGCTGGTCCATTCGCCCGAGAACCCGGTATTCGCCGACATCCGGAAGATCCTTGCCGAGACCCTGCAAGCCCTGGACGAGATGCAGGCGCCCTACACGCTGCATGCGCGCCTGCACAACCACGGTACGCCTCTCGTACCGGAAGATGTCAGTTATATTTCTCACCACACGATGAGCGGCAAAACGAACGGCCTGCATTTCAAGGTCACGGACCGACCGCACTGTTTTTCCTTCGACCGAAGGGGCTATTCCGGGTGGGCCGAGTTTGCGGATATGACGGCCGAGGCACTGGCCCACGTTGATCAGGCCGAGGCCGATCTCGTCTTCGAGCAGGATCGTGCACGGGTAATAGGCGGCAACGTCTCAAAATATGCCCAGCCCGATGCGGCTGCCGCAAGTCCCGGCGGCGAGCCCTGGATTTTCGTCGCCCTGCAGACGGCGAACGATGCCGTCCAGAAACTGGCAAGAATGCCGATGCTCGACATGCTTGCCGAAGTGGCCGAGGAGGGGCGACGGCGAGGGATCCGCGTCATCGTCAAGCGCCACCCCCGTTGCTTCAACAAAAAGGTCGGCGTCGCGTTGCGGGCGGGGACCGATGCGGGGCTGTTCGAGCTGTCGACGGCCTCCATCCACGCGCTGATAACGGGAAGCTGCGCCGTCTGCACCGTCAATTCGAGCGTCGGAGCCGAGGCGTTGCTGCATCTGAAGCCTGTTTATCTTTTCGGTCGCTCCGAATATCAGTCTGCCTGCTATCAGATCCACGCTCCCGGCGATTTTTCGCGCCTCTTCGCACCGGACAGACTGCCGCTGCCGCCAGAGGACATTCGCCGCTTCCAGTTCCTGTTGCGCAAGACTTTCGCGCACGACATCGAGCAGGCCACCTTTCCCTTCTTCCTTCGGCACCGGCTGTCCTATGCCATCGAGGCGGCTCGCGCGCTTCCCTAGCTTCGGAATTTCTATGCGCGGCCCTCACAAGGCCCGCGAAAGGCTTTCTGTGTACAGCGTCAACCCATTATTAGTCACTTGTTGACTATAGCTAGGAAGGTTGCGCAACTGTGGCAAATTTGCCATTGTCTTACCGCAATTGACGGTCATTTAGGGCAACGAGGGATGTTGTCTACAGGACGGGGATCGCCTTGCCGGAACGGAATGCACAGAAGTCGCCTTCGGGCACGAGCAAGCGCGGCGATCGGGGAGGCTTTCTGAGCTCCCTTCTTCCCGCCATGGTCTCCTGTGCAGCGGCTGCCTGTCTTGCCTTGCCCCTCATGATGGCGTCTTCTTCCGATGCCGCGGCCGAGACCCGCAGCCTGAAGCTCTACTTCGTCCATACGAAGGAACGCGCCGAGATCGTCTTCAAGCGCAACGGCCGCTACGACCAGAAGGGTCTTCAGCGCATCAACCAGTTCCTGCGCGACTGGCGCCGCAACGAACCCACCAAGATGGACCCGCGCCTGTTCGATCTGGTGTGGGAGGTCTATCGCCGAAGCGGTGCGAGGGATTACGTCCATGTTGTATCTGCGTACCGTTCTCCTGCGACGAACGGGATGCTGCGTTCCCGCAGCAAGGGCGTGGCGAAGAACAGCCAGCACATGCTCGGCAAGGCCATGGATTTCTATATTCCCGGCGTGAAGCTTTCGACCCTGCGCAGCCTGGCGATGCAGATGCAGGTCGGCGGGGTCGGCTATTATCCGACCTCGGGCTCCCCCTTCGTCCATCTCGACGTCGGCGGCGTGCGCGCATGGCCGCGCATGAGCCGGCAGGAACTGGTGAGGCTTTTCCCGAACGGAAACACGGTTCATCTTCCGGCCGACGGCAAGCCGCTGCCGGGCTACCAGCAGGCGCTGGCGGACTACAAGAAGCGGGTGAGCGCCGGCAGCATCCAGGTTGCCAGCACGGCCGGCGGCAGCGCCGGCTCCGAGGAAAAGAAGCGCCCGAACCTCTTCGCCATGCTCTTCGGCGGCGGCGACGAGGACGAGGATGCCGATGCCATCGTCGCACCGGCACCGGAGGAACGTCCGCAGCCTGTCGCTCCGGCGGCGCGTGCGGAAGAGCCGGTGATGGTCGCGGCCGCAGATCCACAGGCGCTGCCAGGAGTGGAAACGATTGCGGCGCCGGTGCCGCAGTCGCGCCCTGCCTTCCGCCAAGACGGCGGGCCCGGTGGTCTTGCCACGGCTCTCTATTCGCCTGCCCGGAATGCTGCGCAGGAGGCTCTGCAGGCGGCGCGTCCCGCCGCGCCGCGTCCGGCCGAAGGCATCCAGACGGAAGGCGAGGCCTTCGCCGATCTGCAGCAGTACGCGATACCTGTCCCCACGCTTCTCGGCCCGCGCGGGCTGAAGGGCGACAGCGAAAGCGCCGTGGCGACGGCCTCAGCCGATGGCGCGTTGCCCGAGACTGTCCTTGCGTCCATTCCCGTGCCGGCGGCGCGGCCTTCCGGCTCGGAGACGCTGCTGGCTTCGGTCACCGCCGATCCGGAAGCCGAAGCCGATCTGGACGAGCAGCAGGAACTGACGCCGGCTCTGGTCGCCGCGCTGGCGCAGAGCGATGCCTATGCCCGTTCGGCGGTCGAAGCGCCGACGCCGGTACAAAGGCCGGTGGAGGTCGCATCCCTTCCGCCGCAGGCCGATCGTCCGGCAGGCGCAAGGAATTTCGGCGACGGCTTCGATGCCCCGCAGCCGGCTTCTGCCGAGATCACCGCTCCCATGAAGGGCGGCCGTTCCGCCGCTTCCGGCGTTGAGGAAGCCGAGCCGGCCTTGACGGGCGACATGCTTGCACGGTGGGCGCTCAGCAACAACCGCGTTGCCGAAGCGGCGTCGGTGAAGGCGCCCCGCGTCGTGACGCGGACGTTGAATGCCGAGTATCACGCCGCCTATGCGGCCGGTGCGTTCAAGCCGGTCACGCGGGCTGCGGCAATCGACCTCGACCGGTTCAGCGCCCCGACTACCGTGAAGCGGTAAGCCTTCTGAAATTCCACAAAAAAACCCGCCTTGAGGCGGGTTTTTCGTGAGGTCTGGAGATGTCGATCAGGCGGCGTCCTGCTCAGGCGCGCCTTCGATCATGCCGAGAGCCTGAAGATAGGTATCCAGGATGAGGTCCTCCTCCATCCGCTCCTGATCGTCCTTCTTGCGCAGCGCGATCACCTTCTTCAGGATCTTGGTGTCGAAGCCCATGGACTTGGCTTCGCCATAGACA
>DASUPM010000513.1:0-3282 GCA_036281095.1 Pseudorhizobium sp. | reverse complement strand
CGAGACTTCGGCCGTGATCTCGGATGCTTCGGCCATATCTCGTCCCTGCGCCGCACCTTCGTGGCGCCCTTTGCCGAGGACCGGATGGTGCCGCTCGCAGACCTCGTGGCGCTCGAACAGGTCGAGGATCGCGACGAGCGTCTTGCGGCACTGGATGCTTTCCTGATCGATACGGCGGAAGCCCTCTCCAGCCTTCCGCACCTTCCGGTGACCGACGACCAGGCGCATCGCCTCAGGATGGGCAACCCGGTGATCGTGCGTGGCCGGGATGCGCCGCTTGCCGAGCCGGAGGCCTACGCCACCGTACGGGGCAGGCTGGTCGCCATCGGTGAGATCGGCGAGGGCGAATTCCGTCCCAAGCGCGTGTTCGGCTGACGAATCGCAAAGCTCTTTCCATCCGGGGCCGCTTAGGGTATAGGCAGCGCCAGCATCGGGTGCCGGGATAACAACCTTGGGCATCGCTTTTGCTTTTCACGGCCATGGCTGGACGACATCCCGGCCCTTGGCGACCCCATGATCCTCGATAAGAAAGGACCTGTCCGATGTCGATCACTGCCGAGCGCAAGGCTGCGCTGATCAAGGAATACGCAACTGTTGAAGGCGACACCGGTCCTCCGGAAGTTCAAGTTGCGATCCTGACCGAGCGCATCAACAACCTGACGGAACACTTCAAGGGCCACAAGAAGGACAACCACTCCCGTCGTGGCCTTCTTGCCATGGTTTCCAGCCGCCGCTCGCTTCTTGACTACCTCAAGAAGAAGGACGAAGGCCGCTACACCAAGCTGATCGCCAGCCTGGGTATCCGCCGCTAAGATTGCTGGCGGGCGTCTCGCAAGGGGGCGCCCGCCATTCTTATCTTCGGAAACCGAAGCGCTGGCCTTTTGGCCACACTGCCTGGCGGACCGGATGTGCCGGCTTCGCCAACTCAACCGCTGACCTGCCACGGGGCAGGATTGCCGGATGCTTTCGCCAGACACACCATCTGGCTCGGCGACAGGGTCGGATCGACGATCCCGCGAACGAAAGCCTCCCGTTGTCTTGCCCGTGTCACGTCACATCGCGCATGGCCTGCAGCCCATCCGAGGCACGCAGGCTGCGCTACGAAGGACAAGACATGTTCAATACACATTCAGTAGAGATCGAATGGGCAGGGCGCACGCTCAAGCTGGAAACCGGCAAGATCGCCCGCCAGGCTGATGGCGCCGTTCTCGCCACCTACGGCGAGACCGTCGTTCTCGCGACCGTCGTTTCCGCCAAGGCGCCGAAGCCCGGCCAGGACTTCTTCCCGCTGACGGTCAACTACCAGGAAAAGACCTACGCGGCCGGCAAGATCCCCGGCGGCTACTTCAAGCGCGAAGGCCGCCCGTCGGAAAAGGAAACCCTGGTTTCCCGTCTGATCGACCGTCCGATCCGCCCGCTCTTCCCCGAAGGCTACAAGAACGACACGCAGGTCGTCGTCACCGTCGTCCAGCACGACCTTGAAAACGATCCGGACGTCCTGTCGATGGTTGCAGCTTCCGCTGCCCTGACGCTCTCCGGCGTTCCCTTCATGGGCCCGGTCGGCGGTGCGCGCGTCGGCTACATCAACGGCGAATACGTCCTGAACCCGCATCTCGACGAGATGGAAGAATCGGTTCTCGACCTCGTCGTTGCCGGCACCCAGGACGCCGTACTGATGGTCGAGTCGGAAGCCAAGGAGCTGAACGAAGACGTCATGCTCGGCGCCGTCATGTTTGGCCACCGTGGTTTCCAGCCGGTCATCGACGCGATCATCAAGCTCGCTGAAGTGGCTGCCAAGGAGCCGCGCGATTTCCAGCCGGAAGACCACTCCGAGCTCGAAGCCGAAATGCTGAAGCTGTTCGAAGCCGAGCTGCGCGAAGGCTACAAGATCACCCAGAAGGCTGACCGCTACGCTGCGGTCGATGCCGTCAAGGCGAAGGTCAAGGCCCACTTCTTCCCGGAAGGCGTCGAGCCGAAGTATACCGCCGAAGTCATCGGCGCGACCTTCAAGCACCTGCAGGCCAAGATCGTCCGCTGGAACATCCTCGACACCAAGAGCCGCATCGACGGCCGCGATCTGTCGACCGTTCGCCCCATCGTGTCGGAAGTCGGCATTCTGCCGCGCACCCACGGTTCGGCGCTCTTCACCCGCGGTGAAACCCAGGCGATCGTCGTCGCCACGCTCGGCACCGGCGAAGACGAGCAGTATGTCGACAGCCTGACGGGCATGTACAAGGAGCGCTTCCTGCTCCATTACAACTTCCCGCCCTATTCCGTTGGCGAAACCGGCCGCATGGGCTCCCCGGGCCGCCGCGAAATCGGTCATGGAAAGCTCGCATGGCGCGCCATCCGCCCGATGCTGCCGTCGGCTGAACAGTTTCCCTACACGCTGCGTATCGTTTCCGAGATCACCGAGTCCAACGGCTCGTCCTCGATGGCAACCGTCTGCGGCACCTCGCTTGCCCTGATGGACGCCGGCGTTCCGCTGGCTAAGCCGGTTGCCGGCATCGCCATGGGCCTGATCCTCGAAGGCGATCGCTACGCGGTTCTCTCCGATATCCTGGGTGACGAAGATCACCTCGGCGACATGGACTTCAAGGTCGCAGGTACCGCCGACGGCATCACCTCGCTGCAGATGGACATCAAGATCGCCGGCATCACCGAGGAGATCATGAAGGTCGCTCTCGGCCAGGCACAGGGTGGTCGTACCCACATCCTCGGCGAAATGTCCAAGGCGATCTCCGAAGGCCGTTCGCAGCTCGGCGAATTTGCTCCGCGCATCGAAGTGATGAACATCCCGGTCGACAAGATCCGCGAAGTCATCGGTTCGGGCGGCAAGGTCATCCGCGAAATCGTCGAAAAGACCGGCGCCAAGATCAACATCGAAGACGACGGCACCGTGAAGATCGCCTCCTCGTCCGGCAAGGAAATCGAAGCGGCCCGCAAGTGGATCCACTCGATCGTTGCCGAGCCGGAAGTCGGCGCCATCTACGAGGGCACGGTTGTGAAGACTGCCGATTTCGGCGCCTTCGTCAACTTCTTCGGCGCCCGTGACGGTCTGGTCCATATCTCGCAGCTTGCTTCCGACCGCGTTGCCAAGACCCAGGACGTCGTCAAGGAAGGCGACAAGGTCTGGGTCAAGCTGATGGGCTTCGACGAGCGCGGCAAGGTTCGCCTGTCGATGAAGGTCGTCGACCAGGCCACCGGCCAGGAAATCAAGAAGGCCGAAGGCGGCGAAGCAGCCGAGTAAGCTTTCGTCTATCGAGAGATCGAGGCGCGGAA
>DASUPM010000512.1:0-6384 GCA_036281095.1 Pseudorhizobium sp. | reverse complement strand
CAAAACGTCTTTCTCGACGGCAGCTTCAAAGTTGTTCATGGAAATGGACATAGGAGCAACTCCTTTGGAGGGCTTCGCCAAAGCGATGTCTCAGGGAATTATGAAAGCAAACGGCGCATTCTTGACGCGCTGCACAAAAATTAGGAACTTCCGCCTCAATGACAAGGGAAAACGGCGAAAATACCGCCAAAAGATGATTTCCGAGGTCATTCGGACGAATGCAAGAGGGCGATGGTACGGTTGGCTGGAGTTGAACCAGCGACCTCAGGTGCCACAAACCTGCGCTCTAACCAACTGAGCTACAACCGCACACGCAACGCCATGGACGCCGTGCGGGCTCCAATACGAGCATCAAACTCGTTTTGCAAGCCCTCTATGGCAAACAGGCCGGCGTTTTTCCGCCGGCCTGCGAGAGACCGAGTTGCAAGAACCGTCAGGCGGCCTTGAAGGTGGACATGGCCTTTTCAGCGGCTTCCTTGCCGGGCCGGCTGACGGCTTCCGCCATCTTGCGGGCAGCTTCCTGAATGTCCTTCGCCTGCTCCACGGTGAGTTCCGCCTGCTTGCGGACATAAGTTGTCTGCAGCGCCAGGAAATCGGAGACGGACTTCACGCCCAGCAGCGATTCCATATGGGACAGGGAGAGGTCAGCGTTGACCCGCAGCGCCTCGATCGCCTTCAGGCCGATCTCGACCGAGCCGGCCTGCGCCGACTGCATGGTCGTTTCCGCGGTCTTGGTTGCCTCTTCGGCGGCAGCCTTCATCCGGCCGTAAGCCTCACGGGACTGCGCCGTGCCCTTCTCTGCCATTTCACGGAACGTCTCGGTGAACCTGGCGGGATCGAAAGCGGCAAAGGAGAAGATGTCATCAGTACGGTATGCCATGATTTCATTCCTCGTAACGATATGTGCCGGGCAGCAAGCCAGGCTTCATGAGAGGTATATAATAGAGTTTCTTGTGCATTGCAACATTATTGTGCGCCGCACAAATGACCTCGTTAACCTTTTGAGGCCATAAAGCCGCGCGGTTGTGGACCTAAATCGCCGCCAGCGCTATTAACTCTCTGTTAAGAAGCGACCGCCGCCAACACAGCGACCCCGGGCTCCATTCATGCCAGTCATCCGATACCCGTTCATCGATATCGCCGTTCATGAGAATGTCCGCACGCATTATGCCGAAGGGGAGGCCGTTGTCCTTTTCTCCGCGGACATGACGGAAGTTTTGTGGGCGAACGGACGAGGCGCCGGCCTTTTCGGATACGAGTCCGTCTATGACTTTCTCGACCAGGGGCCTCCCCTGCGCGACCTGTCTTTCCGGCAGGTTGCAGCCGCCGGCCGGCAGTTGCGCACTCCAGGCGCGCTCTCGCGGCTGACGATCCGGGTTCCCTCCGGTTTCCAGCGCCTCGCGATCTCCGCTTCCTGCCGCCTCGTCGAGGCCTGCGGCCAGCCTGCCGTGCTGTTCAGCGCTCCGATCGAGCAGGAGCCGATGTCGACGGCCGGCCGGGCGCGAAGCATGATCGAAGGGCTCTACGATCCGGACACCCATATCGCGATCGTTGATGACGAAGGCGAGGTCATCGCCGGATCGACAGGGTTTTCCGATCTGGAGCTGACGCCACAGACTGTGCGCATGCTGGCGACGATGGCAGGAAGCGACACAAGCCGGCTGGTCAAGCGTCAGGTCCCGACCGCGAAAGGCAATCTGCCGGCAGCCATGGGCAAGGTCTCCAGCGAGCCGGCGCTCCACCTGCTCTTTGTCGTAGAGGCCAGCCCTGCCGAGGCGGATCAGCCTTCGCCGGTCGAGCACGACGTCGGCGCTGACGAAGGACACATTGTCCACCCTGAGGCGTCCTCCTCCTTCCGCGAGGCAATGGATGCGGTCGCGGATCTGGAGGATGCGCCGGAGGTCGAGGAGGTGATCGCTCTGGACCTGCCCGCTTCGGACACCCTGCCCGCAGCCACTGCCGCCGACACCAAAGAGGGCGAATCGGCTGATCCCTCGGCCGCGTCCGACCCGTCATCCTCGCTTGCGCCGACGACCGGGGAACCGGAGGGACAGGCATCCGACGCCATGGCGGTCGCATCGGATGTCCCCGAGATAGGGAACACATTCGTCTTCCAGCCGGACGGCCGCGCGACGAGGTTTGTCTGGAAGATCGATGCCGATGGCCGCTTCTGCGAAATCTCGGACGAATTCGCAAAGACGGTGGGACCGCGTGCAGCCGACATCAGCGGCATGGGATTCGGCGATGTCGCAGCACTCTTCCACCTCGATCCCGGCGGCAAGATTGCCGACCTCCTGCGTAAGCGCGACACCTGGTCCGGCAAGACGATATGGTGGCCGGTCGAAGGCACGTCCCTCGTCGTTCCGATCGATCTCGCCGCCCTGCCCACCTATACGCGCAGCCGCGTCTTCGACGGTTTCCGCGGTTTCGGCATCATTAGGGTCGGTGACGCAGTCGAGGACCCGCATGCCGTCGGATTGAGCCTTGGAGTTCAAAGCAAGGAAGGTGCAGCGCCTGCCGCTGGCGAAGCGACGCTTCCCGGCAACGAGGCGGTGCATGCGCCCCCCACCTCTGCCGAAACGGAAGGACAGCCGGAACAACCGCTGGAAGGATCAGCCGAAGACGCCGACGGGCTAGATCCCGCCGCGTCCGATGCCGTTCCCGACGCAAGTGACGAGACGCCCACCGCCATGGAGCAGAGCGACGGTCTCGGCGGCGAAGCTGCGGACGCAGACCCCGCGGCGGCGCCGTCTGAGGATGATCAGTCGCTCGATTGGCCGAAAGGCGAACGGCCGGCATTGCGGATCGTGGACAATTCTCCCGATGCCTCCGACACTGTGGTCCCTCTGGATCGTCGGCGCAAACGGGACGGCTTGTCGCCCGTCGAACAGGCCGCGTTCCGCGAGATCGCCCGGCAGCTCGACAGCTTCATCGGCCACAGGGACGACGAGCCGGGGCACGAACCGCCGCCTTCGCCGGATGCCGCGGCTGCGGCGGAACATCTCGAGCCGAGGGAACCGGAGCGCGACGACGCGGTCACCAGGGAGGAGTATTCGGAGGGGATCCTAGACGGCGAGCACCTTAAAGGCGAACAGTCCGAGGAGTTGGACCAATCACCCGATGAGGAGGAAGACGACGTCATCCCGCAAGAGGCCGAGGACCTGCAGCCGGTGGAGACGGTCGTAGCGGCGCCGGATGCGCCAGCGCCGGCAAGCGTGTCGTCGCTCCATCGTGACCGTGACGGACTTACCGCTGAAGTTCTCGACCAGATGCCGATTGCTCTTCTTGTCCACGCCGGGGACCGGCTGATCCACGGCAATCCGGAATTCCTTCGCCTGACGGGATACAGTTCCATCGATGCGCTGGCCGAGGTCGGCGGACTCGACGCTCTGCTGCAACGCCAGGAACTGGAGGGCAAGGCCGATCAGGCGGGAGGCATGGCGATTGTTCGTGCCGACGACGTCGTTGTTCCAGTAACGGCGCGGCTTCAATCGGTCCGCTTTGAGCAGGCAGGCGCGCTGATGCTGGCGCTGATGCCGGTGGCAAGCGCGGAGGAGGCGCCGGAACCGAAAATCATTCCCCTTTCCTCTTCACGCCTGCCTGAACAGGATGCCCGCCTGCAGGTGGAGGTGGAGGAACTGCGCGCCATCCTTGAGACGGCAACGGACGGCGTGGTCGTCATCGATGGCGAAGGCAGCATACGCTCGATGAACGGCTCGGCCAGCGCCCTCTTCAACTATGACAGCGAGGAAGCCGTCGGCAGGCCCTTCGTCATGCTGTTTGCCCACGAGAGCCAGAGGGCGATCGTCGATTATCTCGGAGGGCTTTCCGACCACGGCGTTGCAAGCGTCCTCAACGACGGGCGCGAAGTCATCGGGCGCGAAGCGTCGGGTGGCTTCATTCCGCTTTTCATGACGATCGGCCGCCTCACCTCCTCGAACGGCTACTGCGCCGTAATCCGCGACATCACGCAGTGGAAGAGGACGGAGGACGAGTTGCGGACAGCGAAGCGCTCGGCCGAGACCGCCAATGCCCACAAGAGCGATTTTCTTGCCCATGTCAGCCACGAAATCCGCACGCCGTTGAATGCGATCATTGGCTTTGCCGATCTGATGGCGACGGAGCGTTTCGGGGCGATCGGACATCCGCGCTATGTCGAATACGCAAACGACATCGTTCGTTCGGGACGACACGTCCTGGACATCGTCAATGACCTGCTGGACATCTCGAAGATCGAAGCGGGCGAGATGGAACTGGATTTCGCCGCAGTCGATCTCAACGAAACCGTCTCCGAGACGGTTTCCCTCGTGCAGCCGCAGGCGAACGGCCAAAGGGGGATTATCCGGACCGCGCTATCGCATTCCGTCCCCCCGGTGGTGGCCGATCTCCGGTCGGTAAAGCAGATCGTCCTGAACATTCTCTCCAATGCCATCCGCTTCACGCCTGCCGGGGGCCAGATCGTGGTGTCGACGGTGTACGAGGCGAACGGAAGCGTTGTGCTTCGCGTCCGCGACACCGGCATCGGCATGACGCGCCAGGAGCTGGAAACGGCGATGAAGCCGTTCCGGCAGGTGGCGGGCAGCACCCGCAAACGCGGCGACGGGACGGGACTCGGCCTGCCGCTGACCAAGGCGATGGCTGACGCGAACCGCGCCAATTTCTCCATCCAGTCCGCTCCGCGCGAAGGAACCCTGGTCGAGATCGCCTTTCCGCCCCAGCGGGTGCTTGCGAACTGAGGACCGCGCGGTTAGCAATCCTCTCTTCAAAAGAGGACTGAAACTTGCAGGTATTCCAGCAGCCGGCGCAATCGGTGGTCCGCCGGCCATCCCGGGCCTTGTCGCGCAGCGCGATGCTTGTTGCGGCGGTTGTCGCCATGCCGCTCGTCGCCGTCGTCTGGATCGCCTTCTCCGCCGCCGACGACAGCTGGCGCCATGTGATGACCAATGTCGTGCCTAGGGCGACGGGAAGGACCATCCAGCTTCTGCTCCTGACCTGCCTCGTGACGGGCGCGTTCGGAATCCTGACGGCCTGGCTCGTTACCACGTTCGACTTTCCGCTGAGGCGGTTGATGTCGGTGATCCTGGTGCTGCCGCTCGCCATTCCCTCCTATCTGGCCGCCTACGCCTTCGGAGAATTCTTCGACTACACCGGGCCCCTGCAAACCGGCTACCGTGCACTGTTCGGCTTCCAGACCTCGCGCGACTACTGGTTTCCCGACATCCGTTCCATGGGCGGCGCCGTGCTGGTGCTGGGCTCGGTGCTGTTTCCCTATGTCTACCTCGCCTGCCGCTCGACCTTCCTGATGCAGGGGCGCGCCGCAGCCGACGTGGCCCGCACACTGGGCGCCGGCCCGGTGAAGGTCTTCTGGAAGATCCAGATCCCTATGGCCCGCCCGGCGATCGTCATCGGGCTTACGCTGGTGATGATGGAAACGCTCAACGACATCGGCGCCGTGGAATTCCTCGGCGTCAACACCCTCACCTTCTCCGTCTACAACACCTGGCTGAACCGCGGCAGCCTTGCAGGGGCAGCGCAGATCGCATCGGTCATGTTCGTCATCGTCGGACTGCTGATCCTGCTGGAACGCCTTGCCCGCCGGAACCAACGCTTCTCGAGCAACAAGACCACCGCGAGCGTCAACGACATGGTCCGGCGACACCTCCGGGGATGGCGCGCGCTCCTGGCCCTGGTCCTGTGTGCCCTGCCCGTCATTTCAGGTTTCATGGTCCCGGTCCTCGTCCTCGGCGGCTTTGCTCTGCGGCGCATCGAAAACTACGCAGACCCGCGCCTCGTCGATGCCCTCTTCAACAGCATCATCGTGTCCTCGGCCGCGGCACTTGTTGCGGTTGCCCTCGGCTTCCTCCTCTCCTATGCAGCACGCTGCGACCAATCACGCGGGACACTGATCGCCGGTCGCGTCGCGTCGCTGGGATACGGCGTGCCCGGAACGGTGCTCGCCATCGGCGTTCTCATTCCGCTTGCTGGTTTCGACAATGCGCTCGACGGACTGCTACGCTCCTGGTTCGGGATTTCCAGCGGCCTCCTGCTTTCCGGCACCGGATTTGCGATCGTCTATGCCTGCGCGGTGCGTTTCATGACAATGGCGGAAGGCACTCTCGATGCCGGCTTCCAGAAGCTCTCCCCCCATCTCGACATGGCGGCCCGCACGCTCGGCCGCAGTCGCGGGGAAACGCTGCGCGCAGTGCTGCTTCCCAATATGCGGCCGGCGATCCTCACGGCGGCGCTGCTGGTGTTCATCGAAACCATGAAGGAGCTGTCGGCGACCATCCTGCTTCGGCCGTTCAGCTTCAATACGCTCGCCACGCTCGTCTACGAGGATGCGTCGCGGGCAAAGATCGAGGATTCGTCGGTTGCGGCAATGAT
>DASUPM010000511.1:0-2325 GCA_036281095.1 Pseudorhizobium sp. | reverse complement strand
AGGGTCGCCGTGGCGCGGGAAATTTCAGGATCGACTTCGCTCTTCAGCAGCGACGACATCGCGGCCGCTGCTGCAATCTTCATGTAGGGTAGCTGGCTCATCGCCGTTGTCCTCTCAGAATTGATGCTTCAGGGAAAAATCGGGCGCGTCAGCTGCCCGGCTTCATCTTGGCGATCCGCGCATCGATGCGCGCAGACAGGCCGGATCTCGGCGGAGCATCACCGCCCGGAGCGGCAAGGCCAGCGCCCGCCATGCGGCCGGACTCATAGCCAGCCGCCGGCGTGGTCGAGGTTGCCTGAGCGGAGGCAACATTCGCGACGACGAACGCCGCAACGTCATCACCACTCATGGCAGGCGACTTGACGGCAAGGTCGAGAGCAGCCGCCATCCGGCCCGCGTCACCCTTGACGCCATCGGCGCCCAGCGCGGCACTAAGACGGTCAGTCGCCGCCTGCGCACCTTCGGCACGGCCCTTGTCGGCCGCCGCGTTCACGGCCGCATCGTGATCGGCCTTCGAGATGCCCGCGTCAGCGGCGGGCGTACCCGTATTTTCCATGGAAGTTCTCCTGGTTGTTAGGGACCGGCCGCTACCCTGCGGCGCGGATCTGGTCAGTTCACTCAACACGTCTTCGAAGGTTCCGAGACGATCGGCCACGCCGGCATCCACCGCCGCCTGCCCGATGAAAGTTCTGGCTTCCGTCGCGCGAGCCGCTTCGGCAGTCAGTCGATTTCCGCGCCCCTTGGCGACAGTTTCGAGAAAGAGGTCATAGAAGGCTGTAACTTCGCGCTGCAGCTCGTCGCGCACATCTTCGGGCAGAGGCTCAAAGGGATTGCCGTCTACCTTATGCGCGCCAGCAAAGATTAGGGTCGGATCGACACCTTCCTTCGCAAGCCATTTGGAATAATCGGCGTGGAGCATGACGACGCCGATCGACCCTGACACTCCCGTCTCAGTGGTCACGATCTCGCTGGCTCCGGAAGCGATAGCATAGGCAGCAGAGCAAGCCATGCCATTGACCAAGGCGACTGTTCGCTTCTTCGCTGAAAGCTTTCGGACCAACGCTGCAGTCTCGAAAGCGCCGGTGGCCTCGCCGCCGGGAGAGTGCTCGTCAATGATGACCGAGTGGACGGAATCATCGTTCTCGATCGTCTTGAGTTGGTGGCCTATACCTTCATAGGAGGTCAGGCCTGAACTGGCGCCAATCCATGCCCCACGATTTACAAGCGAGCCGGTGATCGTGATGATACCCACTCCATCCTGCACCCTGTAAGGCTTCGTCTTGACGCGGACGCCGTCCGCATCAACGACTCGCTCGGCGCTGTCTCCGACGAAGCGGCTCGCTTCGGGCGCGTTCAGGCCGATCCGCCCCGCCAGAACCGACATGATGACCTGCGCCTTTTCAGGCGTAAGCAGCAACGGCCGGTTCAATGCCCGGTCGGCAATGTGAAACAAAATGGACATGATCTTCCTCGCTTAGGGCGCCCACTGGATGCCCATGGCATGGCGGCGCCGACGGCCTTGGCTGCGATCGCAGAGGCCTTCATAGGTTGCGATCAGCTTGTCGAGCCGAGCCCCGTTCGCTTCGGTGAAGGTGACTTCATCCTCGCCGAAACGGGTTCTGGAGACCGTGCCGCCGGTAGCGAGCGTGAGCCGCACCTTCAGCAGAGCGTCGAGGATGGCGCAGTTGTCGCGGATGTCGATCTCTGCACCATCGATGATGACCTTGCTCACTCTTCCGCCTCCTTTTCCTCGTCCTTGTCAGAAGGAGACGGCGCCGCCGGCACGTTGCCTCGATCATAGGGTGAGCGCATGTTTCTGGAGACGTACCAGTTGTGCTCCATCTCCTGACGGAGCATCAGCTCGTCTGCGTCATGCCCAAGCTCGGCCGCCTCGATCTCCACCGTCGAATTATAGTTCTCGAGACGCTTGCCAGAGGCGTCGGCACTCTTCTTGTCGTCCGCCGATGGCTTGGCCGGCCCCCGCCACTGCGCCCAGAGCAACCGCTCCCTGTTCGCGCGGAAGGCCTGATAGCCCCCCTTGAACGGGATGCGCCCATAGAAGATAGACTCATCGAGCCATGGCCCGTACATCGCGTCTCCGATCGGGCCGACACCACGCTCGCGGCGGCGCAGGACGATCGGCCAGATCGAGGCGATACCGACACGGGAGCTGGCATAGGTGGCGTTGCGGTTGTCGAGAGTGAAGCTCTCATAGGTGACGCCGATCGCGCGAGCCATGTCGCGCGAAAGGCTCATGCTGAAGGGATCGTATTGAGGGCCGGGGGTGACCGGCCCCTTCACTTCCAGCTTTTCGCCCGGCGCCAA
>DASUPM010000510.1:0-4689 GCA_036281095.1 Pseudorhizobium sp. | reverse complement strand
AACCGCGAGCATGGAATCACGCCGGAATCGGTGAAGCGCAACATCGCCGACATCCTCGATTCCGTCTACGAGCGCGACCACGTCCGCGCCGATATCTCCGGCGCCGCCGGCAAGGGCTTCGCCGATGGCGGCCACCTGGTCGGCAACAACCTCCAGGCGCATCTCAACGCGCTGGAAAAGGACATGCGCAACGCCGCCGCCGACCTCGACTTCGAAAAGGCCGCCCGCCTGCGCGACGAGATCAAGCGCCTCAAGGCGGCGGAGCTTGCGGCGATGGACGATCCCATCGCGCGTCAAGAGGCGGCGAGCGCCGAAGGCGCGAGGGGAAACGGAAAAAGCGGAGCGAGCGGTCGCCGCGGATCGATCTCCCCCCTTGCGGGGGAGATGTCGGCAGAGCCGGCAGAGGGGGGTGGTTCCTCACCCTCCGGCGCTGAAAGCTCACCCCCCTCTGCCCCTCAAGGGGGGAGATCGTCGGAACCCGCCTCCTACTTCGCCAAGCCCGCCCTCGACGACATGGGCCGCGACGTGGCCGATCCGGCCGGCGGCCTCTTCCGCAAGAACACGCTTGACGGTGAGGAGCGGTCTGCGCAGCAGGGCAATCGATCCAGTGAATCGATTGCAGCGACGAACGCCCGGAGCGAGAGCGAAGGGCAGACCGGAGGCCGGGAGACGTCGCTCTTCCGGAAGAACACCCTCGACGAGATGACCGTTGGACGGACGGAAAAGCCGGTCACCGGCAAGTTGCCGGACAAGCCGGGCGCGCTGCGCTCTTCCTCTCCCTCGGTGGGAGAGGATAGTTCGCCCCAAGAGGCGAAGCCGATTGGCGAGGCGAACTTGGTGAGGGGGCAGGGTCAACGCTTCTCCCCGCTCCTCGAAGGCCAGCCGGAGCGCAGCGACCCCCGCCCCGTCATCCGCGGCAAGATCGGCACCGGCTCCTACGAAGATCCCGGCGAGCAGAAGCGCAAGGGCCGCACGAAGGGCAAGACAGGCCGGCCGGGGCGGTGAGGCATCCGCCACCCTTCTCTCCCCTTGTAGGCTCCGAAGCGGTGGCCGAAGGCCGGAAATCGATGAAGTCGATTTCAGCGCACGGAGGCCTGAGTGCGAAGCCGCGCGAAGGCTACACCGCGGTTTCAGCAAGCGTCAGCTAAGTGCTAGAAATCGCAAGTGAGGGGGTCTCGCGCGTCGCCGCACCAACCCGAAAAGGAACACACCATGTCCGACACCAAGCCGCCTGCCATCGACACCCGCCTCGCCGCCCGCACCGCCGAGGCGCTGGCCCTGCCGCATCTGGTCTGCCGGCGCCGCGGGTGCCGCCGCAAGAACCGCTGCCTCTGGTGTTTCCGCTCCACGGGCGAGCGCTGCTGCATGCAAAACCTGACGGCCGAACAGCGCCGGATCTTCGACGTGGTCTATCACGCGGCGCATTTCGCAAAGGGATTTCTCGGCACGGATCCCCATCACTTCGAGGCGCGCGAGGGACGGCAACGGGCGCTCGACGACATGGCGATCGCGATTGCCCGAACCTCACCCGAGCGGTGGAACAGGAAGGAATGGGATGCTGCACGGCGGGAGCGGGAAAAGCGGATGGCGGCGAGGAAGGACGGGGAAGAGCGTCGAGGATGACGCACCGCCCCCCGGCCCTGCGCTTGCGCTTCGGGCGTTCGGCGCTCGAAACGCTCCACTGGAGCGTTTTGTCGGGCGCGTCGCGCCCGACCGCGCCTCACCCCACAAACGCCCGTTCAATGACGAATTCGGCGGGCTTGTTGTTGGCGCCTTCGGTCAGCCCTGCCCGTTCCAAGCGCTCCTTGGTGTCCTTCAGCATCGCGGTGGAGCCGCAGATCATGCCGCGGTCGGTCGCCGGGTCGAGCGGCGGCACGCCGAGATCGGTGAACAGCTTGCCGCTGTCGATCAGGTCGGTGATGCGGCCCTGGAACGGATAGGACGGGTCGCGGGTGACGGTCGGGTAATGCTTCAGCTTGTCCCCGACGATCTCCGCCAGGAACTCGTGGTTGCGGATCTCCTCCATCAGGTCGAAGCCGTATTTCAGCTCCGCCACCTCGCGGCAGGTATGGGTGAGGATCACCTCGTCGAACTTCTCGTAGGTCTCCGGGTCGCGGATCAGGCTCGCGAAGGGCGCGATCCCCGTGCCGGTGGAGAACATGTAGAGCCGCTTGCCGGGCGTCAGCGCGTCGAGCACCAGCGTGCCGGTCGGCTTCTTGCGCATCAGCACCGTGTCGCCGGGCTGGATCTTCTGCAGGTGCGAGGTCAGCGGCCCGTCCGGCACCTTGATCGAGAAGAACTCCAGTTCCTCGTCCCAGGCGGGGCTGGCGATCGAATAGGCGCGGTAGACCGGCTTCTCGCCGACCATCAGGCCGATCATGGCGAATTCGCCGGAGCGGAAGCGGAAGCCGGCCGGCCGCGTCATGCGGAAGCGGAACAGGTGCTCCGTATAGTGCTCCACCGCCAGCACCGTCTCGGCATAGACGCCGTCCGGCACGTTGGTCGGCTTGGTGGCTGGGGCAACGAATTCTTCCGTCTTGGCTGGAGCGTTCATGCGGTTCGCGTCTCGCTTGATCCTGTTGTCTCGCCGGAGCGGAATATACCATCCGCCCCGGCATTTGAAGGCATCCGCATCCTCAAGGCGCGGACAGCCCGGAAAATATGTGCGGGAGAGTCCGCTTTCAACCGCTCAGGAGGCGGCGGAGCGGCGACGCCAGCTATAGGCCGGTCCGTCGGCCGCCGGCCGGGCGGTGGGCTGGTAGTGGACGGGAATGCCCGGCAGCCGGTTTTCCGCAAGCCGCCGCAGCGCCGTCTCGTTGGACACGGCGAAGCTGTCGATGCCGACCCTCAGCATCAGCGGGACCTGGTCGATCAGCACGTCGCCGACGGCGCGCAGTTCCTGCCTGTAGCCGAGCCGCTCGCGCAAGAGCGAGGCATGCGAGAAGGCGCGGCCGTCGTTGAAGGCCGGGAACTCCACCGCCACGATCTCCAGCCGGTCGAGATAGGGCTCCAGCCGGCGCACGTCGTCGGCGGGGCGGATCAGCACGCCGAGCCCGACGTCATTGGTCGCCTCCGCCCTTTCGATGAGCGCCTCAAGGGACAGCAGCGGCTTCTGCTCGCCGGTCGCCGGGCTCTCCTCGGTCTCCATCACCCAGGGATCGTTCTCGACAAAACCCGTCTCTCTCCAGATCCTCGTCATCGCATCTGTCCCCTTATGCCGCTTCCGCCGCCGAGCCGTAGAGCGCATCCTTGAACGGCTGCGGCCCGACGCGGCGATAGGCTTCGAGGAAGGTCTCGTCCTTTGCGAGGCGAAGGCCGAGATAGGTGTCGACGATGGTCTCGATCGCATCCGTCACCTTGTCCGGCTCGAAGCCGCGGCCGATGATCTCGCCGATCGAGGTGTGCTCGTCGCCGGAGCCGCCGAGCGTGATCTGGTAGAGCTCGGCGCCCTTCTTCTCCACGCCCAGAAGGCCGATATGGCCGACATGGTGGTGGCCGCAGGCATTGATGCAGCCGGAGATCTTGATCTTCAGCTCGCCGATCTCGGCCTGGCGGACGGGATCGCCGAAGCGGGTGGAAATCTCCTGCGCCACCGGGATCGAGCGGGCGTTCGCCAGCGCGCAGTAGTCGAGCCCGGGACAGGCGATGATGTCGGTGATCAGCCCGGCATTGGCGGTCTCCAGTCCCTGTGCCACCAGTGCCCGGTAGACCGGCTCGAGGTCGGCCAGCGCCACATGCGGCAGGATGACGTTCTGCTCGTGGCTGATGCGGATTTCGTCGAAGCCATATTCCTCGGCAAGGTCGGCGATCGCGTCCATCTGCTCGTGGCTGGCGTCGCCGGGAATGCCGCCGATCGGCTTCAGCGAAACCGTCACCATGCCGTAGTCGGGATGCTTGTGCGGCTGGACGTTCTGGTCGACCCAGCGGGCGAAGCCGGGATCGGACTTCTTCCAGCCCGCAAGCTGCGCCCAGCCCTCGGCCCGCTCCGGCAGCGCGGGAGGAGCGAAGTAGCGGGAGATCGCCTGGATGTCGGCCTCGGGCAGCGTCAGCTCGTTGCCCTTCAGGTGCGCGAACTCCTCCTCGACCCGGCGCGTCATCTCCTCGACGCCGATCTCGTGGACGAGGATCTTGATGCGCGCCTTGAACTTGTTGTCGCGGCGGCCGAAGAGGTTGTACACCCGCACGATCGCCGTGGTGTATGTCAGGAGGTCCTCTTCCGGCAGGAAGTCGCGGATCTTCTTGGCCACCAGCGGCGTACGCCCCTGCCCGCCGCCGACATAGACGGCAAAGCCGAGCTCGCCCTTGTCGTCCTGCTTCAGGTGAAGGCCGATGTCGTGCACCTGGATCGCGGCGCGGTCGCGCTCGGCGCCGGTGACGGCGATCTTGAACTTGCGCGGCAGGTAGGAAAATTCCGGATGCACGGAGGACCACTGGCGCAGGATTTCGGCGTAGGGCCGCGGGTCCGCCACCTCGTCGGCCGCCGCGCCGGCGAAGTGATCGGCGGTGACGTTGCGGATGCAGTTCCCCGAGGTCTGCAGCGAGTGCATCTCGACGGTCGCGAGTTCCGCAAGGATGTCCGGCGTCTCCGAGAGCTTCGGCCAGTTGAACTGCAGGTTCTGCCGGGTGGTGAAATGGCCGTAGCCCTTGTCGTAGGTGCGGGCGATATGCGCCAGCATGCGCAACTGCTTC
>DASUPM010000509.1:0-2110 GCA_036281095.1 Pseudorhizobium sp. | reverse complement strand
GGCCAGGGAACCATCCCGCCATACCACCGAGAAGGCGCGCTGATAGTGATCGAGGGTGAGCGTGTTATCGAGCCCCCAGGTCTTAACGAAGCCGCCGAACAGGATCATGCCATAGACGACGAGCGTAAAAACCGCCCAAGGGACGACCACGGCGTGCACGGCGATCGAAAGCGGCTTGGGCAGGGCGATGTGGGCGCCGCTGTCGCCCTTGCCGGTCACGGTCGCGTAGTTCTTGCCGGAGAGCCAAAGCCGCTGCGCCAGGAAGGCCGAGAGCGTGAAGCAGAGCAGGATAATCGCCAGAACTGCCGCGCGCGCGGGATCGTTTTGGGAGCCGACCACTGCAAAGAAGATTTCGGTCGACAGGACGCCGTGACTGCCGCCGAGCACCAGCGGATTGCCGAAATCGGCCATGCTCTCGATGAAGCCGATCAGGAAGGCATTGGCGAGCCCGGGTTTCATCAGCGGCAGCGAGATGCGCCAGAACGTCCGCCACCGGTCGGCGCGCAGTGTCTGGGAGGCTTCCTCCATCGAGGGGCTTACGCCTTCGACGACGCCGATCAGAACGAGAAAAGAGATCGGTGTGAAGGACAGGACCTGGGCGATCCAGATGCCGGTGAGGCCGTAGAGCCAGCGGCTCGGTTCGATCCCAAGGACGGCGGCGAGCGTTTCGGTCACAACGCCGGCGCGGCCGAACAGAAGAGTAAGGGCCAGCCCGATGACGAAGGGCGGGGTGATGATCGGCAGCACCGTCAGGAGGCGCAGGCTCCTCTTGAAGCGGAAACGTGTGCGGGTTGCGAGCAGGGCGAAGGCGAGCCCAAGGATCGTCGAGCCGGTTGCCGTCAGGACTGCCAGCCACAGGGTGCGCCATGCGACACCGCAGCGCGAACCGCCGACCACGCAATCGAGGCTCCAGATCGACGGATCGACCATGTTGCGGGTAAACCCTTGCAAGTTCGCCGAGCCGTCGAAATCCTGGAAGGCACCGATCAGCATGCTGCCGATCGGATAGAAGACAAAGACGGTTACCAGAAGGACGAGGATCGCAATGGTCGAAACGACGAAGGCATCGCCTCGCATCGCACCGCGTTCGGCCAGGCCGAAGGAAAAGACAAGCACGAATACGACCGCAGTGAGAACCGCGCCCGCTCCCATGGGCGGCTGGCCGTCGGCAAGCGGACCGAAAGCCAGTTCGCTGACTGCCCATGTCCATCCGGCGCTGCCGATCGCAAGACCCTGCAAGGCGAGGAAGACGATGCCGAAGGCACCCGTCGCCGCCAGCAGGCTTCCCCGCGCCGCGGGATCGGCGATGAAGCGGGCTGCGATGGCGGCTGCCCAGGCGAAAGCCGCAGCCAGCAGCCACCAGCGGTCGTAACCCAAAATCTGCAGGAGGCCAGGAGCCGCGGAGGCTTCCCCGGGAAAGTCTGCCAGCCATGAGAACGAGAGGAAGCCGTGTTCTTGCCGGTACCAAGGCAGGGCGACCAATCCCGCCAATCCTATGGCGAGCACCAGGTCGAGTTTGCGTCTGCGGTTGTCCATGGCCGGCAGCAATCTCTCAAGCGGAACAGGATCGCCGCGCTCCACTCCCACGAAGCGCGGCGAAGCGGAGCGGATCAGTTGGCGTTCGCGCCAATCTCCCTGTCCCAGCGCTCCAGGAGCGATTTGCGTTTCTCAGGGTCACCATAGGTGGCAAAATCATAGTCGATCAGCTTGATGTCCTCGAACTTCGGCGCCTCCTTCGGCACCTCGGCATTCTTGTTCGAGGGAATCTGGAAGGACTTCGCGTCCTTCATACGTGACTGGACCTCGGCCTTGAGCGCCCAGTCGTACCACTTCTTGGCGCTCTCCATGTTGCGCGCGCCCTTGATGATGGACATCGACCCGATCTCGTATCCGGTGCCTTCGCAGGGCGCGACGGCCTCCACCGGAAACCCCTCGACGATCTGCGCTACGGCGTCGTGCATGAAGACAATGCCCAACGCCGTTTCACCCCGGGCGGCCGCCTTCACCGGTGCCGAGCCGGACTTGGTATATTGCGAGACGTTGGCGTTCAGCTTGCTGAGGTAGTCGAAGGCCTTGTCTTCCCCCATGATCTGGACGAGCGAGGCCAATG
>DASUPM010000508.1:0-5059 GCA_036281095.1 Pseudorhizobium sp. | reverse complement strand
GTCCTCGTGCAGTACCGCAACCAGTTCGGGGCGTTGCAGGACAAGGCAGACGTCGGGCTTTGCGGTTGCCATGCCGATCGCCTGGTCGAGCAGGGGCTTGTAGGGCACAACACGGCCGGGCTCCAGCCCGCAGCTCGCGCTGATCACGACCTTGGCGCTGCAGTCGTTGATCCGGGCGGCGAGTTCATGAGCTGCAAAGCCACCGAAGACGACCGAATGCACCGCTCCCAACCGCGCGCAGGCGAGCATGGAGAACACCGCCTCCGGCACCATTGGCATATAGATGATGACACGGTCACCCTTGCCCACCCCATGATTGCGCAGGACCGCAGCGATCGCCTGAACCTCCCCCAGCACCTCCTCATAGGTGAAGCTCGCCTTCGTCCCGTTCATGGCACTGTCGTAGATCAGCGCCCTATCGGACCCGCGTCCCGAATTCACATGGCGGTCGAGGCAATTAAAGCAAGTATTGGTCTCTGCTCCCGGAAACCAGCGGCCGTAAACGCCTTGATCGCCGTCGAAAACTCTATCGATCGGCTTGAACCACACGAGGTCTTCGGCGGCCTTGCGCCAGAATGACACCGGATTCTCCCGCCATTTGCGGTAAACGTCGAAATATCTGCTCTGCATCTGCTCCTCCCATCGTCCCGGCGCAGCTTCGGGACGGTGTTAGGATGGGGCAGAAGGAGACGGAAAGCCAGACCGGTGTCAGATCGATTTAGCGATTGCCGAAGATGGCCGATCCGACGCGGACGCTCGTCGCACCGAATTCGATTGCTGTTTCGAAATCTCCCGACATACCCATCGAAAGTTTCTCCACGCCGCACTCGGCTGCGAGCTTGGCGAGCAGTGCAAAATGTGGCCCGGGATTTTCCTCGGCCGGCGGAATGCACATGAGGCCCTCGATCGCCAGGCCGAGCTCTTCGCGGCAAAGATTAAGAAAATTCGGCGTGTCCTTGGGCGCCACTCCCGCCTTTTGCGGCTCCAGCCCGGTGTTGACCTGGACATAGAGCCGGGGGCTCCGCCCCTGCTTCCGCATCTCGCCGGCCAATGCACGGGCGATCTTTTCCCGGTCCACCGTTTCAATCACGTCGTACAGGGCCACCGCGTCCGCCGCCTTGTTGGATTGCAGCGGACCGATGAGATGGAGCTCGCTGTCAGGATATTCCTCTTTCAGGGCCGGCCACTTCTCCTGGCTTTCCTGCACTCTGTTCTCGCCGAAAACACGCTGTCCCGCCTCGAGTACGGGACGAATGGCATCGGCATCAAAGGTTTTCGAGACCGCGACCAAAGCAACCGAGTCGCTCGTGCGTCCGGAATAACGTTGCGCCGCCGCAACTCGTGCCGTGACCTCCGCCAACCTTTCCTCAACAGTCATGTGCTTCCTCTCGCGATTGATCGGATCGACTTAACTGCCTCGCCCCCGCCTGCCAATAGCGGCGGGAGAAGCCGGCAACGCCTGCCAGCCTCAATTCCCTGTAAAACTTGACGGTCGCTGGCTTTCATGGTGAAGGTCTGCCCAATCTTTCTGAAGTTTCCGGATATCATCGAAATGGCGAGTGAACGTTACAATCCGCGTGAAACCGAGTCACGTTGGCAGCAGAAATGGGCGGAGGCGAAGGCCTTCGAAGCCGATAATGCTGATCCACGCGAGAAGTATTACGTTCTCGAAATGTTCCCATATCCCTCGGGCCGTATCCACATGGGGCACGTCCGCAACTATGCGATGGGCGACGTGGTTGCCCGATACAAGCGGGCTCGCGGTTACAACGTGCTGCACCCCATGGGATGGGATGCGTTCGGCATGCCTGCGGAAAACGCGGCGCGCGACAACAAGGTGCATCCGAAGGAATGGACCTACCAGAACATCGCCTCCATGAAGGCGCAGTTGAAGGCAATGGGCCTGTCGCTCGACTGGTCTCGCGAGTTTGCCACCTGCGACGTCGACTATTACCATCGCCAGCAGCATCTTTTCCTCGACATGATGGAGAAGGGGCTCGTCTACCGTAAGCAGTCCAAGGTGAATTGGGATCCGGTCGATCAGACCGTTCTTGCCAACGAACAGGTGATCGACGGCCGTGGTTGGCGCTCGGGCGCCCTCGTCGAGCAGCGCGAACTGGTGCAGTGGTTCTTCAAGATAACCGACTTCAGCCAGGACCTGCTGGATTCGCTGGACACGCTGGACCAGTGGCCGGAAAAGGTCCGGCTCATGCAGAAGAACTGGATTGGCCGTTCCGAAGGGATGACGGTTCGCTGGCAGGTCGTGCCGGAGACGGCGCCTGCCGGTCAGGACGAGGTCACCGTCTACACGACGCGCCCAGATACCCTGTTCGGCGCCTCCTTCCTGGCCATCGCGGCGGATCATCCGCTGGCTCGCGAGCTTGCAGGCGAGAATCCGGCTATCGAAGCGTTTTGCCAGGAGTGCCGGCATCAGGGCACGTCGCTTGCGGCATTGGAAACCGCCGAGAAGAGGGGGATCGATACAGGCATCCGCGTGCGGCATCCCTTGGATCCCTCGTGGGAATTGCCGGTCTATGTAGCAAATTTTGTCCTGATGGAGTACGGCACGGGCGCGATCTTCGGATGTCCGTCCGGCGATCAGCGCGACCTCGAATTCGCGCGCAAGTACGATCTCCCGGTTGTTGCCGTCGTCATGCCGGCGGATCGCGACGTGGCAACTTTTGCGATCGGCGACGCCGCCTATGACGGCGACGGCGTGATGATCAATTCCCGCTTCTTGAACGGGAAGACGACGGAAGAGGCCTTCGACATCGTGGCCGACCGGCTGTCGGGAACCCTGCTCGGCAACATGCCGCAGGGCGAGCGCAAGGTGAACTTCCGCCTGCGCGATTGGGGCGTTTCGCGCCAGCGTTACTGGGGGTGCCCGATCCCCGTGATCCATTGCGAGGTCTGTGGGGTCGTTCCGGTGCCGAAGAAGGCGCTGCCGGTCAAATTGCCAGACGACGTCACCTTCGACCAGCCCGGCAACCCGCTCGACCGCCACCCGACCTGGCGCCACGTGAACTGCCCGCAATGCGGCGGGGCGGCTCGTCGCGAAACCGACACGATGGACACGTTCGTGGATTCGAGCTGGTACTTCACCCGCTTTACCGCCCCCTGGGAGGATGATCCGACGGACCCGCAGGCGGCGAACCACTGGTTGCCGGTGGATCAGTATATCGGCGGCATCGAACACGCGATCCTCCATCTTCTATACTCCCGGTTCTTCACTCGAGCGATGCGGGAAACAGGCCATGTGGATGTGAAGGAGCCATTCAAGGGCCTGTTCACGCAAGGCATGGTGGTCCATGAAACCTACCGGCGTGGCGGCGCCGGCGGCGAATGGATTTCCCCAGCCGACATCCGTATCGAGGAGCTCGATGGTAAACGGCGCGCCTCTCTGCTTTCCACGGGCGAGGAAATCGCCATCGGTTCGATCGAGAAGATGTCGAAGTCGAAGAAGAACGTGGTCGATCCGGACGACATCATCGCATCCTATGGTGCCGACACCGCACGTTTCTTCGTACTCTCGGATTCCCCCCCTGATCGCGACGTGATCTGGTCGGAAGCCGGTGTCGAGGGAGCTCACCGTTTCACACAGCGTCTCTGGCGTCTGGTTTCAGAAGCCGCGAGCAGGTTGAAGCAGGCCGAGCCGCAAGCCGCCCGGGAAGGGGAGGGACGTCCGGTTTCACAGATTGCCCACAGGACACTGAAGGCCGTTCAGGACGACTATGATAGGTTGGCCTTCAACAAGGCCGTAGCGCGCATTTATGAGCTCGTAAACGCCCTCGCCGGGCCGTTGGCGCGTGCGGCTGCCGGGGAAGGCGACGCCACCTTCATGGCCGCCGTCCGCGAAGCAACGGAAATCCTCGTGCGGATCGTCGCACCTATGACTCCGCACCTCTCCGAAGAGTGCTGGTCCATCCTCGGCAATGAAACGCTTCTGGCGCAGACTGCATGGCCGGTCCATGACGAAACCCTGGTCGTCGAGAATGATCTGATCCTGCCGGTTCAGGTCAACGGCAAGAAGCGCGCCGAATTGACAATCGCCCGCGACGCATCTCAAGATGCAGTCGAGGCTGCGGTCCTTCAGTTGGACGCCGTGCGCCTCGCCCTCGACGGGCGGGCGCCGAAGAAGATCATCGTTGTCCCACAGAGGATCGTGAACATTGTCGTTTGATGCCCTCTTTCACTCGTCGCCCCTGTCGAAACTGGCGATCGGCCTTATGGCGGCGGCCCTTTTGAGTGGCTGCCAGGCCCGCCCACTCTATTCCGAGGCCGGCGGCACCGGACAGAAGCTTGCTGATATCTCCTTTTCCCAGGCAGACGATCGGGTGGAGCAGGCGGTCCGCAACCATCTGATCTTCTTGACGGCCGGCGGTGCGGGCGAAAGTCTCGCCCCACAGTATCAGGTGACGTTCAACGTCATATCGGCCTACAGCGATATCCTCGACGACGAGGATGCGGTCGGTCTCCAGCCGGGCCGCGTGGTTGTTTCCGCGACCTATACATTGGCGCGTGCGAGCGACGGACAGGTGCTCAAGACTGGGAACCGCCGCGTGACTTCGCTCCTGGACGTTTCGCGCCAGGAGTTCGCCGAGTTGCGCGCGGTTCGCGATGCCGAGGATCGAGCCGCACGGGAACTTGCCGAATTCATCCGCGCCGACTTGACGACGGCACTGGCGAGGGAGCCCCAGCCCCAGGTGACATGGTCGAAATAAAGTCCCACGAATTCGAGAGGTTCGTCGAACGGGGACGCGAGGCGCACCGCATCTTTGTCATCTATGGCCCTGACAGAGGCCTTGTCTCTGAACGCGCGGAAGTGCTGGCGCGCAAATCCGGCGTCGCGCAGGACGACCCCTTCTCCATGTTGAAGCTCGACGTGTCCGATCTCCAGAACGACCCGGGCCGACTTCTGGACGAAGTGAACGCACTGGGCCTTTTCGGAGGCGAAAAGCTCGTATGGCTGCGGGGAGCATCCAACGAGAAGGCGCTTCTGGACGCGCTCGGCATCCTGAGCGACGGGCCACCACCGGCAAATATGCTGCTCATTGAGGCC
>DASUPM010000507.1:0-2894 GCA_036281095.1 Pseudorhizobium sp. | reverse complement strand
TCGCCGACCCCGTCGCCGTCGCTGTCGCAGAAGCTTCGCGGGTAGACCTGATAGACCGTGGCCGTGTGCCACCACTTCCGTTCGACTGGGGGGGCGGCAAGCGGCTTCTGGGCGGGCTGGCTCATGAATTCTCCGGTCGCAGAGTAAGACGGACCAACGCAGGATGCGGGAGAGGAGTTCCTGATATTGCGGAACATCGGTCGCCGGCGCGGGTTAGCGATTGAGAGGAAAGCAAGGAGGTACGAGATGAACAGCAGGCTTCCCCCCATCCCCGACGAGAACCGCAGCGACAAAGGAACCGGTGAGGCACCGACGGCAGCGTCATCGCAGGGTCACGGCATTGACCCCGGGCGGAAGGACTTCGACAAGCAGGGCCGCCAGAGCAACATAAAGGTCAACACGACCAATCAGGGCTATCAGCAGGATCGCTGAGTTGGCCTGAATACAAATAAGTGGCGCAGTAGTCCCATTCGTGCGGCGATGACTGCGCCACGCAGGTTGACGTCGCCTTTCAACCTGTCGATCCATTCGCGGCTGCGAACCCGGACGAAAGATCAGCGCAGCAGGCTCTGCGCGCCATCCACAAAAACCGGAATGCCCGTGATGTGACGCGCGCGCTGTGAGGCAAGAAACAGGATGACATCGGCAACATCCTGCGGAGAGCCCGCGGCGCCGTCCGTCAGCGGTATGTCCCCTTCGGGCCATTCGACAGGAACCGCCGTCTCCTCCTGATCCCGCAGGCTCGTGTTGTCATCGATTTCCGTATCGATCTTTCCCGGACAGACGGCATTGATGCGGATCTTGTGCCGTGCCAGTTCGAGGGCCAGTTGCTGCACCATCGCCACCTGGGCGGCTTTCGTCGCCGAATAGGCGGTCGCTCCGGGCGAGGTGAAGGTGCGGTTTCCGTTGATCGACGAGACGACGATGATCGAGCCTCCTCCCTGAGCCTTCATCTGCGGGACGGTCACATGCAGCGTCAGGTAGGTGCCGCGCAGATTGATCCGGATGGTCTTGTCCCACTCCTCGGGCGCCAGGTCATCGATGGGAGCCCAGACACCGTTGATGCCGGCATTGGCAACCACGATATCGAGCTGGTGATAGGCGTCCACCAGCCTTGCCACTGCTGCACGCATGGCCTCTTCGTCGGCAATGTCGGCTTCGAGCGCGATGGCGGTTCCGCCCTCGGCGGCTATATCGGCAACTGTCTTGTCGAGTTCGCTGCGTGTGCGACCGAGAACGCCGATTTTGGCGCCTTCTCGCGCCAGAGTGATGGCCGCCGCCTTGCCGATGCCGGATCCTCCGCCGGTCACCAGCGCCACACGTCCTTGAAGTTGCATACCGTCGTCTCCTGATGTGGCCGGCTTTGTCAGGATGAACGAGTTCGAAGCCTGTCGGTTGCCTATTCAGGCCCGCGGTGGCAGGCAATGATTTCGAGGCCATGCCTGTACTTGCTGCCGTCGCGGCCCGCACGCAGCGCTTCCGCGAGATTGTCCTCCAGATCGGCGCACTTCACCTGTCGTGCGAGAGGATTGCCCGCCGCCCGCCTTACCAGATCCCCATGCTCCTCGCCTGACCGCTTCGTCAATGCATCCACAGCCGCAAGGATAGTGCAGGGGAAACCCTCTTCACGGAGGCGATCCAGCGTCCAAGCCGGCGCCTTTTCCACCACGTCATGCAGCCAGGCGACGGTTTTCGCTTCGTCGTCTGCGACACGGGCGGCGACGCGCGAGACATGGTCGATCACCAATCCACCCGTCTTCTTGATTTGCCCCCGGTGTGCCTCCTCTGCGATCTCTCGCGCTCTTGTCTGTGAAGCAGTCAAGTGCGATCCTCTTCGAACTGATCCGTCTCAGGCAACGGGTGCAGCCAGGTTTCGCGTCGCTTCACCCATAGCTCATAGCTCGGCTCGAGGTCTGTCGGCGCCATGTCGAGCGTGCCGACCCTGATCTCCATCTCCCCTTCGTTCGGATTGAAGAGCCGCGAGCCGCATGTCGGACAGAAGCCCCGCCCCTGGAAAGTGCTGATCTCGCCGGTGCTCTCGAAAGCATGAGCGGGCCAGATTCCGAAGGTGGCGAAAGCCGAGCCGCTTTCCTTACGGCAATCGGAGCAATGGCAGAGACCGATCCGTAAGGGCGGTCCTTTGACGGAGTAGCGAACCTTGCCGCACAAGCAGCTTCCCGAGCGGATGATCATGACGGTGCTCCAGAGTTCCAGGTGCAGAAAAACAGCGACGGAAGGTCCAAGTTCCATAGCATCGGATCGCGCAACGGAAGCCGCGCGAACCCTTTCCCGCTCGCGCGCGGACCAGTCAAGTGAACTTGTGGCGCTTTCACACGTTGTGACCCGTCAACCGATGGAGGCCATATCTTGGACATCCTGCGTATCCTTCTCGCTTTCCTGTTGCCCCCGCTCGGCGTCTTTCTCCAGGTGGGGCTCGGTCTCCACTTCTGGCTGAACATCCTGCTGACGCTGCTCGGCTGGTTGCCGGGCATCATCCACGCATTGTGGGTAATCCTCAGGCGATAGTACACCCGTGAGAAGCATCACCGAGAAGTGAACCCCGGACGGCGTCCGCCGGATGAAGCGGATGCTTCCTGTGCTAGATTAGCAGCAGACGCTGTGAGGTGGCCATGCTCGCAACTCTTGCAATGCTGCTCAGTCTCTCGTCCTCGTCGCTCCTGGCACAATCGCCAGGCGGTGGGGAGGTGGATGTGGAACTGGTTCTCGCCGTCGATGTTTCGCGGTCGATGGATTTCGAGGAGATCCGTATCCAGAGAGAGGGCTATGTCGCGGCCCTCAAGCATCCCGATTTCATCAATGCGGTGCGTGGCGGTCTGGTTGGGAAAATCGCCATAAGCTACTACGAATGGGCCGGGGCTGTCGACGCGAACTCC
>DASUPM010000506.1:0-2364 GCA_036281095.1 Pseudorhizobium sp. | reverse complement strand
CATTCCCGCGAAAAGCGGGTGAAGGGGCGTCACATGCCACGGAAACACGAGGAAATCAGATCCGGCGTCTTTGCGCCGCAGGATATCGAGGCCATGCGGGCGGCATTCCTGCTCGCCGCGACGGAGAATACTCCGGCCGACGGCCAGGAGGACGGCGAGCTTCTCGCCCGGGCGATCATCCGGCTCTACAAGATGGGCCTCCTGGAGCCCCGCAAGCTCGGCGCGGTCGCGGCTCTGATGACCTCGTCCAACCTCTTCCGGGCAGCCCATCTGGACAAGGTATCGTAGTCCTCTTCTTGAAGACGGCGGTGTCGGCGGGCAGGCGCAGGCGATGTCGAGCGAGGCCTTGCTTCCCCGGGAAAGCCCTCCATTTTCCCGGACATGAACGAAGGAGCCGGTCATGATTCATGATTGCAAGACGGTGCGCGCGCGCATTACCGGCAGGGTTCAGGGCGTGAGTTTTCGTGACTGGACCCGCCGCGAAGCCGAGCGACTGGGCCTTTCGGGCTGGGTCCGCAACGAAGCGGACGGTTCGGTCGCCGCCCTGATCGTGGGGCCGCAGGCGGAGGTTTCGACTATGATGGAACTTCTCTGGGACGGACCTCCGGCGGCATCCGTGGCGGGCGTCGAGACGGGGGAGGAGACGATCGCGGAAACGCCGGCGGGGTTCAGGATCGAGCGATGATCCGGCCGGCCGGCCGGGCAAGCTCGTCTGCCAGTTCGCCGAGGGCGAGCGCTATCTCTTCCGGCGTCCAGCCGCTGTTGATGCATTTGACGACATGCGTGCGAAGCGGGGCGCGCACCGCGAAGTCGAACTCCACCGCGCGCTGGTCCGCCGGGATCGAATCGATGTTGTCCGCCTGAGGTTCCATGGGGCGAGGAAGCCGCATCGCCTGTCCGTTGGCAAGCGGAACCGCGCATCAAGGTTGACGGAAAGGGTTAAGCAGGGGTCGCCCCGCGAGGTCATCCTGTGCCGGGATCGGACACCGAGCGCACATCGCACAAGCGTCTCAGCCGCTCGTCAGAATGCCGTAGAATGCGATGAGGATGTAGAGCCCGAAGGCCGCAATGGCGACCCCGGCGACGAACAACGCCAGGCCCCGCCCGGCAAACACCTTGCGCTTCTTCTGCGCCGGCGGATCGGCGGAAGGCGACAGGCCGGTCGGCGTCCCTTTTTCCCGATTGTCGTCCATGGGTCCTCCTCTCCGATCCGGCTCCCCGCCCGTCCGTGCCGCGACCCGGCGGCAAGCCGTGCAGGGCTAACCACCGGTGCGCGGAGAAGTTTCATTCCCCGTACAGCCTGATGCCGTCGGAATGAAAGAAACCCTGTTCAGTTGGGGAAGCCGGCCGCCCGGCGTGACCTTCACGCCGACGGATTTCCCTGTGGGGACACGGGAGAGGGGAAACGCTCCCCACCCCCGGGGGTCACTGCTCGGGAAGGATGACGTTGCTGTCCGTCCGGCTCTTGACCGGCTTTTCGCCCGGCACATGGGACATGGTGCGAGTGCTGCTTTCGAGCTCGCCGTCCCGGACGCGCGTCTTCGTCTTCGACTTGCTGAAGGTGCCCTGGTCCATGGCCTGCGCCTTGCTCTGCGCCTTCAGCTGGTTCGGGTTCTCGTTCACCTTGGTGCGGCTCTGCGCCTTGCCGTCGGCCGTCGCCGCACTGCCGCCTGAACCGATCGAGGCGGTGGTGCCGTCTTCGGTGGCGCAGGCGCCCGCCGTGCCGAGCGTGCTGGCGGAGGTGCCGCCGGCCGCCGCACTGCCGCCCGTTCCGACCGTGCCGGCCGCGTCGCATTCCTGCGCCAGGGCAGGGGTGGCTGCGAGCGTTCCGATGAGGGCGGCGCTCGCGAGAAGGAGGATGCGGGACATGATGTGTCCTTTCATGGCTTCGGTTTGGTGATGTCGCAGGTTCCGTCGGAGCGACGGGTGATCACGGTGCCGTCCGGCCGGGTGACGCTCGCCATCGCAAACGAGCTTCCCCCGGCTGATCCTGTGGTCACGGAAGATCCTGCGCTGGACGAGGCCGTGCCCGTACTCGTGCCAGTGCCAGTACCGGCGCTGGACGAGACCGATCCTTCACCGGAATGAATGGTGGTTGTGTTGCCGTTCGTCGTGGTCGACGAGCTGACCTTGCCGCCGCCTGCCGTGACCGAGGAGGAAACGCCGCCTCCGGAGGTCGATGCGGCGGTGTCGTCGCTTTCGATGATCGTGCAGGTGCTTCCGTCGTCGAGCGTGACTTTTTCGGACGCGGTGGCCGACGCCGCGATGGAGGCCACGAGGATGAGCGGCAATGCGAGAGGCTGTTTCAGCAGCATGCGTGCGTTTGTCCGTGCATGTGTCATTGTGATCTCCTCCTGAAGGGCT
>DASUPM010000505.1:0-2094 GCA_036281095.1 Pseudorhizobium sp. | reverse complement strand
ACCGCGAGCACGAGGACCACGTTCCCGACCGAGGGCGACAGCATGTAGAGCACGATCACCGCCAGCAAGAGCGACGGGAACGACATGATCACGTCGGCGAGCCGCATGATCACCTGACTGACGCGGGGGGAGGAATAGCCTGCGACGAGACCGAGTACGGTGCCCAGCGCAGAGGAGAGAACCACGGCGCCGGCGGCGACCATGAGCGTGTTCTGGGCGGCAACGATGATGCGCGCGAAAAGCGGACGGCCCAGAGCATCGGCGCCCATCCACCAGAACCAGTCGCGACTCCAGTCGAAGGGCGGAAGGTTGCGGCCCCTGAGGTTCTGCTTGACGGCCTCGTCGCCGAGCCAGACCGGTCCGATGAGGGCGGCAGCGAGGATCAGAAGAAGAAAGAATGCCGCGCAAAGGGCGAACTTGTCGGCCGCCAGCATCCGCAGCATGCGAATGGTAAACGGCGGCTCCTTCGGAAGCAGGTCTTCGTCGTTGAGGACGGTCATCGTGCCTCCTCAGTGCCGGATGCGCGGGTCGAGCAGCGCATAGGCGAGATCGATCAGCAGGTTCATGAGGAAGATGGCGAGCGCGGTGACGAGGATGGCGGCCAGCACCACGTTGAAGTCCCGCTGGAGGATGGAATCGATCATCAGCTTTCCGACACCCGGAAAGCCGAAGATGGTCTCGACGACGACGGCACCGTTCAGGAGGCTCGCCGCCTGGTCGCCGATCACCGTGATGACCGGCAGCATCGCATTGCGCAGCGCGTGGACGAAGATGATGGGAGTGGATCTCACGCCCTTGGCGCGCGCCGTCTTCACATATGCGGAGGAGAGCGCGCCGATCATGGAACCGCGGACGACCTGAACGATGATGCCGAACGGGCGGACGAAGAGGACGGCGATCGGGAGCACCCAATGGGCCAGCGACCCGGTGCCGGAGGTTGGAAGAATGGCGAGCTGGATCGAAAAGACCACGATGGCGACGATCGCCAGCCAGAAATCGGGTACGGAGGCCCCGATCAGCGAGATCATCGAGGAAAGCCGGTCGAAGAAGCCACCGGAACGAAACGCGGCAAGCGACCCGACGATGATGGCGGCCACCGTGACGAGCGTCATGGTGATGACCGCAAGCCAGAGGGTCCAGGTGAAGGCTTCCAGGACGACATCGAGAGCGGGACGGGCTTTGCGCAATGATTCGCCCAGGTCTCCGGTCACGAGATCCCCGACGTAGCGGCCGAATTGGACCATGACCGGGTCGTTGAGGCCGTGCAGTTCGCGGAATTGCTCCTTCATCTCGGCAGAGGCTTCCACGGGCAGGAAAAGTGCCGCCGGATCGCCTGTCAGGCGCGACAGGAAGAAGACCAGGACGATCAGTCCCATGAGCGAGATGAGGCTGGCAAAGGCGCGCTTCCGAATGAATGTCAGCATGCGGCTCCTCGATTTGGATGCGACGGCGGGTGAACCCGCCGCCTTTAGTCTGCTGTGCCGCGCCCGAGCGCCAAGCTTACTTGATGGAGATCTGCGACAGCTGCAGCGTCGAGTTTGTCGCCATGGTGGGCTTGAAGTCCAGCCGTTCCGACACTCGCGAGAAGCCGACCATGTGGAAGAGGAGAACGTCGGCCACCACTTCATCGTGCACATAGGCGATCAGATCGGACCAGAGCTTCGCGCGCTCCTCGCCCACCGCGGCCGATGCCTTTGCAATCATGTCATCGACCTTGGGGTCCGAAAAGCCCGACTGGGTTCCTTCCGATGCGTATTTGAAGAACATCGAGAAGGAGGGGTCGCCCTTGGAGTTGTCGTGCATCGCGGCGACGATCTGCGGCCCGCGTCCTTCCTTGAAGGGTTTGGAGTAGTAGACTTCGTGCTCGGCCACTTCGACGAATTTCAGCTCGACGTTGAAGCCGACCTCCTGCAACTGTGCCTGGATCGCCTCCATGATTTCCGTCACGTTCGGGAAATTGGCGGTCCGCGCGATGATGGTTATTGGCGTGTCGACCTTCGCTCCCGCGGCCTTGGCCTCCTCAAGAAGAGCCTTTGCCTGCTCCGGATCATAGGGGAAAACCTTGACGTCCGGGTTCCAGCCGAGGGTCGGCGG
>DASUPM010000504.1:0-17000 GCA_036281095.1 Pseudorhizobium sp. | reverse complement strand
GCAGCCAATCCATCCGACCGCGCCGGATCGGAACGGATGAGATCGATCTCGTCGATCGTCCTCATCACGGTGAAGCGAGCGGTCAGCGTCGTCAGGGCGGCAATCAGGATCATGGTGGCAAAGAGCCCGAGATAGCCGGTCAAGCCGAGCGAGAAGGTGCCGAACAGCGCCGTCGCCTGCTCACTTTCGGGGGTGGCCCGCGAACTTGCCTGCCATGCGCCGAGAATGGCGAAAAGGATGGCAGCCACCGCACTCCCGGCTGCTGATCCCTTGAGGCTTATCTTCAGGAAATGCTTCTGGAACTCCCGGGCGACGAAGGAGCTCTCGGCGCCGACGAAATGCAGCACCTCGACGATGTGGCGGTTTCCGGAAATTACACCCCGGGTCGCGAAAACCACCGTCAGCACCATTGCCGTGAACACCAGCACCAACACGCCGGTCCCTATCCAGACAGTCGTGCTCGCCATCGACACCAGCCGGTCCACCCAGGTGCGGTGGTCGTCCAGGAAGGCCTGCGGTACCTCCTTCGAGAGGAGATCGCGCATGGCGTCGAAATCCGGCGGGTTCTCCTCGTCGATGGTGATGATGACGAGACGCGGCACCGGCAGTTCCTCGAGGTCGAGGCCGGATCCCAGCCAGGGCTCGAGGAGGCGCGCCGTGGCGTCGTCATCCATGATGCTGCCTTCGTTCGTGCCGACGAAGCCCAGTGCCAGGTTCTTGGCCTTCAGGAGCGCCGCCTCCATATCCAGGCCCTCCGTCGGCTTGATCTGGATGGTGATCTCGCGGGAAATCTGGCTCTGCCACCCCGCGGCAGTCGACCTGACCATGGTGACGGCGCCGAGTGTCAGGCAGGCGAGGAAAGCCATGATGGCGATGACCACCATCAGGGCGTTCCCCTGGATGTTCGAGGGCGGCAGGATCGGGCCTGTCGGCCTGACGCGCATCTCGGTGCGTCTGGCGTTTGCGCTTCCGGGCGTTCTCGGATGGAGCATCTCATTCATAGATGTCGAGCCGCCCTTCGGTGAGGATCATGCGGCGCGCATCGACCTGGTCCATCAGCCCAAGATCATGGGTGGCGATGACGACGGCGGTGCCCAATCTGTTGAGTTCCATGAAGAGGCTGAGGAGACGCTGGGCCATGGGCGGATCGACATTGCCCGTCGGCTCGTCCGCGAGAAGGATTTCCGGCCGGTCCATCAGCGCCCGTGCGATCGCCGCCCGCTGCTTTTCCCCGCCGGAAAGTACTGCCGGCAGCACGTTGATCCGTTCCCCGAGTCCCACCCATTTCAGGAGTTCGATGACGTCGTTGCGGTAGCTGCTCTCCTCCTTGCCCCGCACCCGCAGGGGCAGCGCCACGTTCTCGTAGGTCGTGAGGTGGTCGAGGAGGCGGAAATCCTGGTACACGATCCCGACCCGGCGGCGCAGCATGGGCAACTCGCCGCGGGGGATCTGCGACAGGTCGCGGCCGAACATGCGGATCAAGCCCCGGGTGGGCTGAAGGGACATGAACAAGAGGCGCAGGAGCGTCGTCTTTCCCGCCCCGGAGGGGCCCGTGAGGAACTGGAACGACCGCTTCGGGATGTCGAAGGTCATGTCCCGAAGGATTTCCGGGCCCATTCCATAACGGAGGCCGACATTCTCGAAGTGAATCAATGGAAGTCCGAATCCTGATGTTCAGGCTGCCACGCCTTGTCGTGGACCAGCACATTTCGTTCGCCACTCGAATTGGCGTTTTTCGCGGCCGCGTTTGCGAAGCATTAACCATGCGAATTTACGACTGGCAGGGATTCGATTCAATGCCGAGATTCGATTGCCTTCGGAAGGCGGCGATGAGGCATTGAAACGTGGCTCCTGCGTGAGGAGGGAAGAGCGATGGCCGTCGTCGATATCCTGCCCCCGGAACCTGCCCCCGGACGGGTTCGAGGCACCCATCGCGGAAGCGGAACGGTCCTCGATGCGCATTTCGTGACCGTCAGACGCAGTGCCGTCCGTAAGACGCGTTCATCGACGACCAAAGACGACGCCAGCCTTTTCCGATGGCGTGGCGCTAACGCTCCACTCGCTTCGTTGTCGGTAACCCGTGCGGAACAGGCACTCTCCCGGCTCTCCGCCGACATGTTCTCCGCCGTGGTGGCACTGGTCTTTGTCCTCGTCTTCGCCCTGACGGGCGGCTTTTCGCTGTTCGTGGGCAAACCCGCCGGTGGACAGGGCATGGCGGCACTCGACTTCACCCATGTCAGCCTGACCCCCCAGGATGCGAACGGCATGCAGGTGCTGCTGATCAACGGGATCGTGGAGAACCGCGGGCAGGACCGTCTGACGCTGCCGGCGATCAGGGCGGAGCTGGTAGACGGGCAGAGCATTCTTTCGACAGCCCTGATCGAACCTCCAGTCAGCGAAATCGTAGGCCTGCAGAGCCACGGCTTTTCGGCACGGATACCGCACCCCGGTGGAAAAGCCCCGGAATTGAGGCTTTCCTTCGCGGAACGGGATGCTTCCGGCTCCTGATTGTGCTATCCGCGCTCTTCCGCAGTTCCAGGAGAGCCCCATGCCCGTCGTTCGCGGCAAGATCATTGAGCCGCTTTACACCGCCGAGGACATTGCCGCGCGCAACCGTGTTCTCGCAAAAGAGATCGCCGACGGGCCGACGAAGGATCTTCTGGTCATTGCCATTCTCAAGGGCTCGTTCATTTTCGCCGCGGATCTCCTGCGCGCGCTCCACGATGTCGGACTTGCTCCCGAGGTCGAATTCGTCACCCTGTCGAGCTACGGCGCCGGAACGGTTTCGCAAGGCGTGCGCATCGTCAAGGACATCGACAGCGACGTAAAGGATCGCGACGTCCTGCTGATCGACGACATCCTGGAATCGGGACGCACGCTCAAGTTCGCCAAGGAACTTCTCTACGAGCGCGGCGCCCGCAACGTCACGATCGCCGTGCTTCTCGACAAGAGCGTCAAGCGCCAGGAAAAACTAGAGGCGGATTATGTCGGTTTCGAATGCCCGGATTATTTCGTTGTCGGCTACGGGATGGATGTCGCCTACGCCTTCCGTGAGCTTCCATTCGTCGGCGTCGTCAAGGGTGATGCCTCGGACGACACATAACGTCTCGCCGGCGCTGCTGGCATTTCCTTAACCATGCTCCCCCGCAGTGGTCCCGGTGTTTACTCCTCGACAACCAAAGTCTGGTGATTTGCTCCCGATACGAAACATAACGGGAGAAAGCGATCGTCATGGCAAAGATCCTGATTACCGAAGACGAGAGCGCCCTGCGCATGTTCGTGGCACGGGCTTTGCGCCTCGACGGTCATGAGACCCACGAGGCGGGGGACGGCGCCGAAGGTCTGGAAAAGCTGTCGACCACGCAGTTCGATCTCCTTCTGTCGGACATCCGCATGCCTGTCATGGACGGCATCGAGCTTGCGCATCAGGCGGCGGAGCGCCATCCGAGCCTCAAGATCCTGCTGATGACCGGCTATGCGGAGCAGCGCGAGCGGGCCGACGACCTGGCGTCCAAGATCATCGACGTGGTGCAGAAGCCATTCGCACTGCCTGACATCCGCCGCGCGGTCGCCCGTGCGCTGTCGGGTGAACGTCCCTGCGCCGCGTGAGGCTGGGACCATAGACGTTGATTGATCTCGTTTTGAGGTGCGAGCCCTAACGCATCTGCAGCAGGCGTTCGAGGTACTGGCGCTCCGTCTCGCCTGCTGAAGGGTTGAGCCGGTCCTGAATTGCCGTTCCGAGCTTCTCGCGGATGGCTTCCAGGATTTCGCGTGCCCGTTGCACGTCGATCTCGTCGGGCACTCTCACCTGATCTCCGAATTCCGGGCCTGCGGTTGCTCTCGGGCGCCCAAGCGGATCGCGGCCGTTCTGGTTGCCTTGCGAAAGCTCGCCGGGGCCTTCGCCCCTGCCTTGTCCCTGACCTTGCTGCATGGCCTGCATCATCTGCTGCATCATGTTCTGGGCGCCCTGGCGCAAGGCGTTCAGAGCGTTCCCCTGACCCTCAACGGCCTGCTCGCCCTGTCCCTGGCCGAGAGCCTTGCCGGCATTGCCCATTTCGCGCTCCGCCTCGCCGAACCCTTCGCCGGGTTCCATGCCCAGATCCTTCAGGCCCTGTTGTAGTTCCTGCAGCTTCCGGCCCAGGCCTTCCTGCTGCGCGCGCAGGTTCTTCAACGCTTCGCGCAACTGCTCGGCCGTCATCTGATCGCTCGGAGAGCCCTGTTGCCCTTGCTGTTGCTGCTGTTGGCCTTGCTGTTGCTGTTCATAAGGCTGCTCGCCCTGTTGGCCGGGATCGCCTCGGTCAATCCGGTCGCGCAGCGCCTGATCCAGCTGGAAGGTCTGGTCCATCAGCCGCTGCTGCTCCTGCATGATCTCGCCGAGCTTGTCGATCTGTTCCCGCATCTGGCTGTTCTGCTGCTGCCCCTGCTGGCCCTGCTGCATGCGGCCCGCCTGCAGGTTGTTCATCATCCGCTGCAGTTCCGAAAGCATCTGCTGGGCTGCATCCCGGTTTCCCGAGCGGGCGAGGTTTTCGATCTGGTCCATCATGTTCTGCAGGTCGCGCTGGCGGATGATATTTTCCGCCTGCATGTTCTGCTGCATCCGCGGGCTGTTCTGCAGCCGCTGCGCCAGTTCCGTCATGAACTGCTGCATCGCGTCGCGCAGTTCCTGCATCAACCGTGCGATCTCTTCGTCGGTCGCGCCGTTCTCCAAGGCTTCCTTGAGGGCGTTCTGAGCGTCCCGCAGACGCCGCTCGGCGGCGGAAAGATCGCCGTCCTCGATACCGAGCGCGATTTCCCATAGATAGTCCGCCGTCTCCTTCAACTGCTCCTCGCCCCGCGCCAGCTCCATCCGGCCAAGCGCCGAGCGGATCAGCAGGAAATGAGAAAGCTTAGGGATGGTTTCGTCCGGACGAAGGGCCAGGACCTCGTTCAGCTCGATGGCGCGCGGCATCTGGCGCGTGTCGAGCGAAAAGACCTGACGCTGCTCGGCGACCGCTGCCGCAAGCGGCTCGGAGAACGGACGGGCCGGGAGCATCATTTCGTGGGAAGGGCTCCTGCCCGTTTGGCCGGCGCCGTCTGTCGCCACAAGCGTGATCCGCACGCGTTGGCCCGCCAGCGGGTGTTCCGTCAGGTCGTGGCTGGTCACGCCGTCCGGGTCGCGCGGCTTCCTGCGCGGCAGGTCGAGCTTGTATTCGGGCGGCGGATAAAGCGGCGTCGCATTCGGTGCCTGTGCCTCCACGGGCTCGATCAACGCATGTGCCTCGCGGATCCCGTAGTCGTCCTTGCCGGAAAAGCCGATTTCCAGGGCGCCGTTGACCGCTCGTTTCGGCTGTCCCTTGAAGGCGATTTCGGGTGCCTTGTCCGGAATGACGTCGAAGGTCCAGCGCTTGCCGTTGACGTCGAGTTCGCCGTTTTCGGTGATCTTCATCAGGTAGGTTCGCGGCGGCAGGGCCTGATCAGCCGCCGGCGCGCCGGCAGCCTCCGGCGCTTGTCCGGCTGAGTCGGATTTCGCTGCTTCCGCCTGCTTGGCCGCCTCCTCGCTGACGAGAGCTCTTGGTGCTCCCTCCGATGTCGAGGAGAAGACCACGGTCTCTCCGCCCTCGCCCCCGGTAACCCTGATCGTCAGGTCGGAATGCTGGGGAATGGAAAGCTTGTCGCCGGTCGTCGCCTCGCCTCCGGTCAGGAAGAGCGGTGCGCGGCCGGTATAGGAGGGCGGGGTCAGCCAGGCGTCGATGCGCAGATCCGGGTGGCTGCTCACGGGAACCGTCGGTCCGCGGAAGACGTCCGACATGCGACCGGCGCCGTTGGAGAAGGAAAAGCCGAAGGCGGCGGCAAGGAGAAGAGCCGGAACTGCACGAAGGGCGAGCCGGTCATGCCGCGCGATATCCGGTCGCGGCAGGCCGGCATCAAGGCCTGCGATGCGTTCAGCCATCCGCGCCTGGTGCTCCCGCCAAAGTGCGCGCGCAAAGGGCGTATCAAGCGCCGGTTCGTCCTCCTGCACCGCAACCGGCTGATGCTCCAGGCTGTTGCGCTCTTCGAGCAGGCGGTCGGCCTCGCCGGCGCTCGGCCAGCGAATGCGGGCGACCGGCAGGAGCGCATAGAGAAGCGCGAAACCGAAAAGACCGATCACCGACCAGCGCAGGAGGTCGATGCTGGTCCGGAAGACGCCGAGCCAGGTCACAGACAGGAGAACGGCGATCACTGCCAGAGGCGGCAAAAGACGGGGCGCCAGTCGCTCCAGGAAGAGCACGAGCCGCGCCAAAGAGCGTTTCCAAGCAACCTGCCGGGCAAGCGCCGGAAGGGTGCGGAACGCTCCTTTTCGAGTGATGCTCATGCGAACCGTCTCCTGTGGCGGCGCAAACGGGCCAGGCCGCGCCGGACGCGCTGCACGGACAAGATAGCAATCTTTGTGGCGAAGACGAGGGTAGACGGCGTCTTGCGTCAGGTTTTCCGTCCCGGTCGAGGAAAAGTGAACGGCGACCGGCTCCGGCTCAGGAGAGCCAGGCCGGGAGGGAGTCGAGGCCGATCAGTTGCTCGTAGGTACCGCGTGGCCGGATGACATGGAAGTCCGCGCCCTTGACGAGGACCTCCGGCACCAGGAGCCGGGAATTGTAAGTGCCCGCCTGGACGGCTCCATAGGCGCCGGCCGAGCCGACAGCGATCAGGTCGCCAGGCCTGGGTGCCGCCATCTCACGATCGAGCGCCAGATAGTCGCCGGTCTCGCACACGGGCCCGACGATGTCGCCGCGGATGCGCGGCGCACTGGCTGCCGCTGCCACCACCGGGCGGATTTCGTGATAGGCGTCGTACAGCGTCGGACGGATGAGGTCGTTCATGGCGCCATCGACGATGACGAAAGCCTTCTCGCCGCCGTCCTTCACGTAGATCACCTCGGTCACCAGAATGCCGGCATTGCCGACGATGAGCCTACCCGGCTCGGTGACGATCCTGCAGTCGAGCGAGCGCAGCTGCCGCTTCACCGTTTCCGCATAGGCATCCGGCAGCGGTGGCGGGTTGTTGTCTTCCTTGTACGGTATGCCGAGGCCGCCACCGATATCGACATGGTCGATGCGGTGGCCGTCGGTTCGCAGCGTATCCACCAGTTCCCGCAGCAGCCGGAAGGCGTCTTCGAAGGGTTGCAGCTCGGTGATCTGGCTGCCGATATGCATGTCGATCCCGGTCACTTCGATACCGGGCAATCCGGCGGCGTGGGCGTAGACCGCGCGCGCTCGCTCATAGGAGATGCCGAACTTGTTTTCCTTCTTCCCGGTCGAGATCTTGGCGTGCGTGCGCGCATCGACATCCGGGTTGATGCGGAAGGAGACATGCGCCCGCTTGCCCATCCGCTGGGCGCGCTGGTTCAGCACTTCCAGTTCCGGCTCCGATTCGACGTTGAAGCAGTAGATGCCCGCCTCGAGCGCCAGGTCCATCTCGTCGGCCGTCTTGCCGACGCCGGAAAACATGATGCGGCTTGCCGGAATGCCGGCGGCACGCGCCCGGCGGAGTTCCCCGCCGGACACGACGTCGACGCCTGCTCCCAATCTTCCAAGCGTCTTCAGCACGGCCTGGTTGGAATTGGCTTTCATCGCGTAGCAAACCATCGCGTCCACGTCGGCAAAGGCCTTGGCGAATACGTTGTAGTGGCGCTCCAGCGTTGCGGTGGAGTAGCAATAGAAGGGAGTACCGACCGCCTTGGCGATTTCGGGGATCGGTACGTTTTCGGCGTGCAGGACGCCGTCGATGTAATGGAAGTGGTTCACGTCAGGGTTCGATCTAGAGCAGCGGGTCGAGGAGGAACGGCTTGTCGGCGACAGGCTCCGGTTTGCGATCCTCGCCGGTCTTGCGGATGTTCTGCTGCTCGACGGGCGTGCTGGGCCGATCGAGATCACCTTTCCGGCCGCATCCCGAAAGCACGATTCCGGCAACGGCGAGCATCAGGATTGTAGCGCCGAATTTCTGCAGGCCCATCGACATTTCGCTTCCTTCACTGGCTGACATGCGACTGTTCATAGCGGAGTTTGTTCGGCTTGTGCAGTGCGCTTCGGCCACCTTATCAGCCGTTTACCTGCTTACGCCACCAGGCGACCTGCTTGCGCACTTCGGATGGGGCCGTCCCCCCGAAACTCTGGCGGCTCGCCACCGATGCGTCCACGGTCAGCACGCCGAACACGCTTTGCGTGATCGCCGGATTGATGCCCTGAAGTTCCTCCAGGGAAAGCTCCGCCAGGTCGCAACCCCTCTGCTCGGCCAGTGCGACGGCACGGCCGGTGACGTGATGGGCGTCACGGAAGGGCAGGCCGGCTTCGCGGACCAGCCAGTCGGCGAGGTCCGTGGCGGTGGAATAGCCCGATCCCGCGGCTGCCCGCATACGGTCTGCGCGCACGGTCAGGTCGCGCACCATGCCGGTCATCGCCGCGATGGCGAGCTCCAGATTTTCGGCCGCGTCGAAGACCTGCTCCTTGTCCTCCTGCATGTCCTTGGAATAGGCGAGCGGCAGGCCCTTCATCACCGTCAGAAGCGCTACGAGCGAGCCGTTGATGCGGCCGGTCTTGGCGCGCACCAGTTCGGCGGCGTCCGGGTTCTTCTTCTGCGGCATGATCGAGGAGCCGGTGGAAAACGCGTCGGACAGCCGGATGAAGCCGAACTGCGGCGTCGACCAGATCACGATCTCCTCGGCGAGCCGCGAAAGATGCACCGCGCAGATCGCGGCGACCGAAAGGAACTCAAGCGCGAAATCGCGATCGGAAACCGTATCGATGGAATTGCGGGTCGGCTCGCGGAAGCCGAGTGTCGTTGCGGTCATGTGCCGGTCGATCGGAAAGCCGGTGCCGGCCAGCGCTGCTGCGCCGATCGGGCTCTCGTCGAGATGTTCGATGGCATGGCGGACACGCCGGCGGTCGCGGCCGAACATCTCGACATAGGCCATGCAATGATGGCCGAACGTCACCGGCTGGGCGGTCTGCAGATGCGTAAAGCCGGGCATGACCGTGTCGGCATGCTCTTCCGCGCGGTCGAGGAAGGCGGCGATCAGGTCCGTCAGCATCCTCTCCGTCTTGGCGAGTTCTTCCTTGACCCACAGACGGAAATCCAGCGCCACCTGGTCGTTGCGCGAGCGGGCGGTATGCAGGCGGCCGGCGGCAGGGCCGATCAGGGCAGCGAGCCGGGCCTCGACGTTCATGTGGATGTCTTCGAGCTTGCGCGAGAATTCAAAGGCGCCGCTTTCGATCTCTGACAGGATCGTGTTCAGCCCGGCGACGATCTTGTCTTTATCTTCTGCGGAAATGATGCCTTTCTCCGCCAGCATGGTCGCATGCGCCACTGAGCCGCGGATGTCCTGGGCGTAGAGCTTCTTGTCGAAGCCGATGGAGGCATTTATCTCCTCCATGATTGCATCCGGTCCGGAGGCGAAACGACCACCCCACATCTGGTTGGAGGAAACAGCGTCCTTCGTACCGTCTGCCATATGTGCAAGTCCTGGAGTGCTTGATGACGAACAAAAGACCGCTCGGTCTTCCCTCCGCCAGATTGATCCTGATCGCGGCCCTTGCCGGGCTGATGGCCGGCGCCGTGGCGGTATACGTGAGGAATGCCGGGTCTGGCAATGCCGAGCTTGCGGGCGCGGCCGGGGCCTGCGAGGGCACGGCGGAGATCGCCCGCAAGGTGGACGAACTGGCAAAGGGCGAGGTTGCCGCAATGGCGTCCGCGAGCCCGCCGCGGCCCGTCCAGCTATCGTTCAAGGGACCGGAAGGCCAGGACCTGAAAACGGCGGACTTCGCCGGCAAGACGGTGCTCCTCAACCTCTGGGCCACCTGGTGCGGCCCGTGCCGGGAAGAGATGCCGGCGCTCAACAATCTGCAGAAGGATATGGGCGACGAGGATTTCGAGGTCGTCGCGGTCAATATCGACACGGGTTCGGACGAAAAGCCGAAGACCTTCCTCTCGGAAACCGGCGTCGATGCGCTAGGCTACTACCGCGACAGTTCGATGGGCGTTTTCAACACCATGAAGAAGGAGGGGCTTGCTTTCGGCCTGCCGGTGACCCTCATCCTCGACAGACAGGGCTGCCTCGTCTCGGCAATGAACGGTCCGGCCGCCTGGGACAGTCCCGATGCCAAGGCGCTGATCGCCGCGGCGAAGAGCCGTTGACGGCTCGTCCGCATGGAGGACTTTTGGGGCGCCACCCAATAGCCGGGTGGCCCTTGACTTCCGCTCCCGATCGTCCGACGTCACAGTCCAGACTCGGAGGTGACCCATGACCGATGCCGCAAAGACCACCATTGACCAGAGCGAGGTCGACCGCTTCTCCGCCATGGCGGCGGAATGGTGGGACCCCACCGGCAAGTTCAAGCCGCTGCACAAGTTCAACCCCGTGCGGCTGACCTATATCCGCGATCGGGTGTCAGAAAACTTCGGCCGCGATCCGAAGGGTCACCTGCCCCTATCGGGGCTGCGCTTCCTCGATGTCGGCTGCGGCGGAGGACTTCTTTCCGAGCCGGTGGCCCGCATGGGAGCGACCGTCGTGGGCGCCGACCCCTCCGAAAAGAACATCGGCATAGCCTCGACCCACGCCGCCGAGACCGGCACGACCGTCGACTACCGGGCGGTGACGGCCGAGGAACTGGCCGGCGCGGGCGAGATGTTCGACGTGGTGCTGAACATGGAAGTGGTCGAGCATGTCGCCGACGTCGATTTCTTCATGCGCACCTGCGCCTCCATGGTGAAGCCCGGCGGCCTGATGTTCGTCGCCACCATCAACCGAACGCTGAAGGCCCGCGCGCTCGCCATCTTCGCCGCGGAAAACATCCTGCGCTGGCTGCCCAGAGGGACGCATCAATACGAGAAGCTGGTGCAGCCCCAGGAACTGGAGGCTCCCCTCGCCGCAAGCGACATGGAGATCGTCCACCGCACCGGCGTCTTCTTCAACCCGCTGCAGGACCGCTGGAACCTGTCCCCGGACATGGACGTCAACTACATGCTGCTGGCTAAGCGGCCGACATGAGCCCCTGAGACTACCTGCAACTGCGGCCGGTTGACCCGGCTTCTGCTAGACATCCGCCGAGATGACCTGGGCCAGCAGGTCTCCGGTTTTTCCGGCGTTGACCGCAGCCAATTCCCGCACGCGGACGCGATCGATCGAGACTGGGCTATCGTGCGGGTCGTAGGGGTTCTTGAAATGAAACGCATGTGGTCCCGCGCCGTGGTCGTGCAGGTGCTCGAAGCGCTGGACGGCTTCGGTCCAATCAGGTCGATGGTCTGTCCACCACAGCACGAGCGCGGGCCACCGCCGTTCGGCCTGCCAGACCCGGGCATGCTTCAGGGCATCCGCATGCACGCCGGAATAGGAGAAAGCCATCAGGCTCTCCAGATCGACCCAAAGTGAAAGGCTGGAGGGCGCCGTCTGAAAGCCGCTTCCTTGGATGAAGCGAGGAAAGACCTGCGGCCCCCAGCTGCGAGGCCCCGGCTCGCCCGGGTAACCGGAGCGCCCCATAAATCCTTGCGATCGTTCGGCAGCTTGGAAATTCAGCGGCTCACGAGCTCGGAAGCCTCTTACTTCCATACTCTCATAGGGAGCGACGAACAGCCCGAAATTGTAAATTGCGAGCCGTATCGTACCAAGGTTCATTCAGTTCGCGTCCTCGGGAAGAACCGGCAGCGGCGCGATCTCGATGCCCTCTTCGACCAGCGAGCGCGCCTCTTCCGGGCTTGCCTGGCCGATGATGCCGCGGGCATCCGCTTCGCCGTAATGGATCTTGCGGGCTTCCTCGGGAAACTTCTCGCCGACATCTTCCGCATTCGCCTTGATCGAGGCGACGGCTTCCCTGAGCTTCGCCATGACCTGCTTCTGCGCCAGGTCCATCGCCACCGCCTGTTTCTGCTCCTTCTTCCGTGCTGTGGAGACGGACGGAGCCATCAGCGACTTGGAAACGGAGGCGGAGTTGCAGACGGGACAGGTCAGGAAGCCGGTCTCGACCTGCCGATCGAAATCGGCACTCTCCGAAAACCAGCCTTCGAAATCATGGGCGTTGTCACAGATGAGGGAATAGCGGATCACGCGGCCACCCCCTTCGCCTCCGCCGCCACGGTATCGAGCGTGAAGTCGCGGGCATTCTTGAGGTTCGGGATCTTGCCACGGGCGGCGCTCACCTGCGCGACGTCGATCTCGGCAATGACGATCTCTTCGCCGCTGCCGCCAGCCGATGCCAAGACCTTGCCCCACGGATCGACGATCATCGAATGGCCGAAGGTCTCGCGGCCGTCCTCGTGCAGGCCGGCCTGGGCTGCTGCTATCAGGAAGGCGCCGTTCTCGATGGCGCGAGCCCGGAGCAGCACTTCCCAATGCGCCTCACCGGTCTGGCGGGTGAAGGCTGCCGGAACGGTCAGCAACTGCGCGCCGGCGACGGCTTCGGTCCGAAACAAGGAAGGGAAGCGGACGTCGTAGCAGATCGCGAAGCCGAGCTTGGCGAAGGGAAGCTCCGCGACCCGGGCCTCGCCGCCGGGACGATAGACGGCGCTTTCGCGCCAGCTCTCGCCGTTGTCCAGGTCGACGTCGAACATGTGGATCTTGTCATAGGTGCAGACCCGTTCGCCGGTCGGAGCGAACAGGAAGCCGCGATTGGCGATCTTGCCGTCGGCCAGCGCGATGGCGGTGGAGCCGACATGCACGTGGATGCCGAGCTCCTTGGCAAGCTCCTGCGCCGTCCTGACGATGACGTCGTCCGCCTCACCCTTCAGCACCGCCATCAGGCCCGGCCGATCCTTCTGGACGGCCCCGGTCATCTCCGGCGTCTGCACATAGACGGCGCCCTGGGCTGCCGTCTGGCGGACGAGACGGGCCATGTCGGCGGCATTCTTCTCAGGATCGACGCCGGAACACATCTGGATGGCGGCAGCCTTGAAAATCATTATCCCGCTCCCTCAGTTCGCCAGCATCGGGTCGAGCTTGCCCGCCCGGTCCAGTGCGTGGAGATCATCGCAACCGCCGACATGCTCGCCGTTGATGAAGATCTGCGGGAAGGTCGAGCGACCATTGGCCTTGCCGATCATCTCCTGCCGCAGTTCCTGCGAATAGGTGGCGTCGTGTTCGGTAAAATCGACACCTTTGGACTCGAGCAGGGATTTGGCGCGGGCGCAGTAGCCGCAGAACTGGCGGGTATAGATCGTGACGTCTGCCATAAGCTTCTCCGGGCGCGGTCAAGGCGGGAAAAGGACCGCGAAACCTTCATGGGGAATTCATATAGGCCCGGCAATTGCCATTGCAAAGGTCAAAACCGTGACCTCCGCCGCTCCGGCCTTCTTCAGCGCCCGGGTTGCGGAAGAAACCGTGGCACCCGTCGTATAGACGTCATCCACAAGCAAGATGTGCTTGCCGGCGACGTCGATTTCGCGGCCGGGAGAAACCCGGAAGGCGGCGCGCACATTTTCCTCGCGGGCTCGCGCCGTCAGGCCTACCTGCCTCGACGTGTTCTTCACGCGGACCAGCGTCCTCGGCAGGAAAGGCCGTCCAGATTGCAGGGATAGATGCCTGGCGAGTTCGGCCGACTGGTTGAACTTGCGGCTGGCGAAACGCCATCGGTGGAGCGGCACGGGCAGGATGGCATCGCAGTCCGCGACATGACCTTCCGAAGCACGCAGCATCCAGGCCGCCATCATCGGCGCCATGTCGGTGCGATCACGGTATTTCAGTCCGTGCACCAGATGCCGGACCGGTCCTTCGTGGATCGCAACGGCGCGCAGCCTGTCGAAAGCCGGCGGATCGGCGATCGCCTCGGCACAGACCATCCCTTCGCCGGGATCATAGGAGAAGGGAATGCCCAGGATCTCGCAATAGGGCCTTTCGATGAAACGGATCTCCCTCCAGCATGTTGGACAGAAGCCGGCGTGGCCTGCGGTGATGATCCCGCAACCGGGACAGGTGGCTGGATAGATGACATCACCCAACCATCGGACCCAGGCCCGGGCCGCAGATCGCAACAGAGGCTTGGGCGCCGTTACGGAGTGTTCGGTTGTCATGCATTGACATTAGCGCCCGTAGAAGGCGAATGCGCAACTGAATCTTGAGGGCGTATGGCGACATGGACGTGATTTTCGATCAGGCGCTGGCGGCGGCGCGGCGCGAACGGGCAATTCTTCGCGGCGGCGAAGGCGCGACCTTCCTGCTCGACATCGCAGCGCGGGAAATGGCCGAGCGCCTGTCGGTGGTCGAGCGCCAGTTCGATACCGCCGCCGAACTGCATGGCGGAACCGGCATTGCGGCGCATCAGGCGTTGGCGACCGGCAGGATCGGCAGCCTGCGGCGCATCGAGACCAGCCCGGCCTTCGCCGCATCCGATGAGATAGTCACGCTGGCGCCCCTCGACGAGGTGCCGCTGGAAGCCGCCTCGGTCAACCTCATCCTGTCGCCGCTTTCGCTGCACCTGGTGAACGATACGCCCGGCATGCTCGTGCGCATCCGCCGGGCGTTGAAGCCCGATGGCCTCTTCATGGCGGCGATCCCCGGCGCCGGCACGCTTGCCGAACTTCGGGACGTTCTTCTGGCTGCCGAGGTCGAGATCGCCGGTGGCGCGAGCCCCCGCGTCATCCCCTTCGCGGACGTGCGCGACATCGGCGCTCTGCTGCAGCGGGCAGGTTTCGCGCTGCCGGTCGTGGATGTGGAGACCTATACCGTCCGCTACGGCACCCTGTTCGACCTCATGCGGGACATCCGGGCGATGGGGATGGCCAACCCGCTTGCCGGCCGCAGCCGGATTCCGGTCGGCCGACGGTTCTTTCTGCGCGCGGCGGAACTCTATGCGGAGCGTTATTCCGATCCGGATGGCCGCATCAGGGCCACCTTCTCGATCATTCATGCCTCGGGATGGGCCCCGCACGAGAGCCAGCAGCAGCCGCTGAAGCCCGGTTCTGCGAAGATGCGTCTCGCCGACGCTCTACGGATGGGCCGCGGCGACGCGAAGGGGTCGGAAACGCCCTAGCCGATGGCGTTCTCGAGATATCCCTCGATCGTATTGAAGACACTCAGCAGGGTGTCGGAAAGGCCACCGAGACCAGCGATCAGCGCGACGGCGATCAACGCGGCGATGAGGCCGTATTCGATAGCTGTGGCGCCGTCGGTCGATCGGGACAGGGACTGGAGAAGATTCATGCAGCGTCCTTTTGCTGGTTTCCGTCTCCTGCCGCCGCTCAGCAGCGGGTATCGACATCGTAGGGCTGGATGATGCAGACGGAACCGGGCGTCTCCTGCAGCACGCTGCGGCGGATCGTGTAATGTTTCGATCCTTCCTCGACGCGCTTGATGGACCCAGTGGTGATCCGGTCGAACTCTTCCTGGACATGCGCCAGCCGGCGGTCGTCGCCGTTCTCGGCGAGCATCGGGGTCACGATCAGGGAAAGGGCAATTGCCGCCGTACCGAACAGCAGCGCTATGTTGAGGGCGCCGGTTTTGCCGGATCTGTACGTTGTCCGCTGCCGGGCACGCACAGTTTTCCAGAATTCCTCGTCCATCGTCTCAAAGCCTCGTCTACGCAGATACCGCCTTGGTGAGACACGAGGCTAGCCGATTTCGCTAAACGATCTGTTAATACCGTTTCAAACCGGGGCGCAATTGTGGCTTTAAAGCAAGTCCTGGAGGAATGGGATCAATGGCTCGTCCGCCGGCGGCATCGGGTATGAGCGGAGGTCGCGGCTCCGCACCCATTTGACCGCCTGTCCCTCGCGGCCAACGGGAATCCCTTCGTAGCGCCGGCAGATATAGAGCGGCATCAGGAGGTGAAAACTCTCATAGGTATGGCTGGCAAAGGTCAGGGGCGCAAGGCAGGGAACCCGGGTGCTGACGCCGAGCTCCTCTTCCAGTTCGCGCACGAGGGTCTCCTCGGGCGTTTCTCCGGGTTCCACCTTGCCGCCGGGGAATTCCCAGAGTCCGGCGAGCGACTTTCCCTCCGGCCGCTGCGCCAGAAGGATGCGTCCATCGGTATCGACCAGCGCGCAGGCCGCCACAAGAAGCAGACGCCGGGGAGCGTCCATCATCGCCGCGCCTCCCGCCAGTAGTGATACCGGTAGGCCTCCTGAAAGCCGAATGTCCGATAGAGCGCCAGTGCCGGCTTGTTTGTCTCCTCCACCTGCAGCCACGCGCTGCGGGCGCCGCTGATACGCGCCCAGCGAAGCGCGGATGCCAGGATCTCCCCTCCCAGGCCTTGACGGCGGAAGCGCTCCGAGACTGCAAGTTCCATGATCCCGGCAAGATCGTTGTCCTGCACGCAGAGCGCGACGGCGGCGGGGCCGTGCGGCGGCTTCTCGATGACGAAGAGGCCGCTTGCCGGCTTGATCGCGCTCAACACCTCGGCAAGCGCGGGTTTCAGAACTGCATCCTCTCCCTTTACCGAGAGATTCGCATCGACGAAGCGACCGATGTCGTGGGTCGGCAGGTGATCGATCGCGTCCGGCAGCGTCAGGCGCGCCAGCTCGGCGGTCATCACCTTCACCGTCTCGAAACGTTCCCATCCCTCTTCCGAGAGGTGCTCGATCAACTGCGGCGGCGCAAGCGGCGTCTGCCGGAGAATCAGGGGGCGTCCGTAGGACTGGAAGCGCTTGCGTGCCTTTTCGAGCCGCACGTCCATGTCGCGGCTGTCCGACGGGTCGAGCGGCACGACGCAGTTGAGCCGTTTGGACGGATGTCCGCCCGCGAGCCGGACCTGCCAGCTGCCGTCATAGATGACCGTGGCCGCCGGCCAGGCGCGGAAGCCGACCGCCTCCAACCGGCGGACAAGCGGCAGATTTCCGGCGGTGGGGATTGCCTGCATGCCCGCCTCAGCTCCGGTAGTCGCCATTGATCGCCACGTATTCCTTTGTAAGGTCACAGGTCCACACGGTGGCCGTTCCGCTGCCGAGCCCGAGATCGACGCGCACCGGAATGTCCTGGCGCTTCATGACCGCACTGGCAGCGTCCTCCGAATAACCCGGATCACGTTCGCCATTGACGGCCACGCGTACGTCGCCGAACCAGATCGCCA
>DASUPM010000503.1:0-8338 GCA_036281095.1 Pseudorhizobium sp. | reverse complement strand
ACGGGGTACCTCTCTGAGGATGTCGTACCCCCTGCCTAGTTCCATGCCGATGTTTTGCTGAAGTTGAACAGTTCGGAAAAGCGCATCCTGTTCTGCCGCAGAACCATCTGCGACAAGCGCGAGCACTAATGCGACAAAGCTCTTATTGCGAAAGGCAACCACCCCTGGGCTCCAGCACCGCTGAGTACATCCCGTCAAACTAAACCCCAGGTGCAAGCAAACCAATGTGAACATACGGGGGACCTCTATCATCCGATAGAGGAGGGCAAGCCGGTCTAGGTAGGGCGAATAATGCGGCCCTTCTTCGGTCTAAAGGCCCTTCATAGTGCGCAGAAAGCTTAATCCGCAAGGTTGCGAGTGGAATCTTCTGTTGGTCTGTGGATAGTGGTGAAAGGTGCCGTCACCTGATTTGTAATCAGGGGGTCCCGGGTTCGAACCCTGGCGGGGGCACCATTTTTCCCTTAAGGTGCAGGCGCTTCCGGTAATCGCGAGACATTCGCGAGACTCTAGGACTTCCACATGTCCTACCACGCGTATTCATGAAATAGCCCTCAACCTCGTCTCCAGAGTGTTCCCCCCCCCAGCGAGAAAGCCAATTGCGGTATCACTTGACCGTTCCTTGTGTATCAGCGAACTTTTGCGAATAACGGGTGGGGGATTCTGATGAGTACTGTAGAAGAAAGCTTACGCGCCATTGCGGAGCGCGTAAGGTCACATTCGAGCACGATGGCAACGGAAGAGGCGGTCAAAACAGCCGTCGTTTTGCCGTTCCTTCGCTCTCTCGGTTACGATGTCTTTGACCCGACAGAAGTAGTGCCGGAGTTCACTGCCGATGCGGTGGGGAAGAAGGGAGAGAAGGTCGACTACGCGATCAACATCGACAATGAGATCAGGATCCTGATCGAGTGCAAGCCCATCTCAGTAACGCTTGAGAAGAAGCACCTGGATCAGCTTTACAGGTATTTCAGTGTTACTAACGCGAAGTTCGCGATCCTCACGAACGGCAGGACATTCAACTTCTATACGGACCTTGAAGCTACCAACAAGCTCGATACCCGGCCGTTTCTGGTGTTCGACGTAACAGATTTCAACTCCGGCATCCTTGCGGAACTCAGGAAGTTCGAGAAGACCTCGTTTGACGTGAATGCTATCTTGGCCGTGGCGGAGCGGTTGAAATATACGTCTGGTGTCAAGCAGGTCATATCGAAGTTGATCGAGGAACCAACAGAGGATTTCGTGAGGCTGGTTTCGTCTGGCGTCTATGACGGCAGAATGACGTCCCAGGTTCGAGAGATGTTTACTGGCGTTGTCCGGACGGCTTTCCGCGAAGTGATCATGGACTCCGTCAAGAGCCGCTTATCGAGCGCGTTGGCGGATACGGAAGAGGTCATCGAGAAGATCGATGAGCCTGTTACAGATGATCCTGAAGTGGTGACTACTGAGGAGGAGCGCGAAGGGTACATGATCGTGAAGGCGATCGTTCGTGATACCATCGCACCAAAACGGGTTGGGATAAGGGACGCGAAATCCTACTGCGCCGTTCTGGTGGACAATAACAACCGTAAACCCTTGGTTCGCCTCCACTTCAATCGATCCGTCAAGTATATCGGCCTCTTCGACAACGAGACGGAGGAGCGCCTGATCATCGAGAGCTTGGATCAAATCTATGATTACGCCGACAGGCTTCGAGCCACCGCCCGGAGATATGCAGACGCCTAGGAGATAGAGGTCTGCAGCGATCGATAAAAACTACGTCTACAGCTCGTGGGACTCAGGCCGCCGGTATCACGACACCAGTTACTCTATGGTCCATCTGGCGACCCGCCTTGGCTGTGTGGTTGAGGTCGCTCCTCAATGGCTCAGATACGATCTGAGTGAAGGCCGGCCATCCTGTTCGCCTCAAACCGCATCTGGAACCGAATTAGCCTGAACTCTCAAGTGGCACTTCGACAGCCTCCCGGCGTCCCCATGCGATGAAATGGGGGTTGGCGAAGTCGCAATCGTGAAGCTGGTTTCTCTTGCCATAGGTAAGGGCCAGGCCGTCGCACGAGACCGTCGACCCGCCGGCGGCGCGCAGCACGGCGTCGCCGGCGGCTGTATCCCATTCCATCGTTCGGCCGAAGCGCGGATAGAGGTCGGCGCGACCCTCCGCCAGCAGGCAGAACTTCAGCGACGAGCCGATCGAGCAGGTCTCCGACACGTTCGACAACCGGAGGAAGGCCTCGGTTTCCGGCGTATTGTGGGAACGGCTCGCAACCGCCACCGGTTTTTCGCCCACCGTCTGTGCTGAGATTCGCTCCCGCTTCTCGACCTTAAACTCTCTGCCGATCTCCAGTCGCCACGCGCCGCTCCGGTCTCCGGTATAGGCGACGCCGAGCGCGGGCGCATAGACGACGCCGGCGGCCGGCGCGCCATCCTCGATGAGGGCGATGTTGACCGTGAACTCGTCGCGCCCCGCGATGAATTCCCTGGTGCCGTCCAGCGGGTCGACAAGAATGAACGCGCCGTCGGTCTCGGGAATGTGGCCGGCGGCGACCGATTCTTCGGCGACCACCGGAAATTGCGGGCAATGCTGCAGGAAATGGTCGAGGATGATCCGTTCGGCGCGTTCATCCGCTTCCGTTACCGGCGACTGATCGGCCTTGTAGGTCGTCGTTGGGCCCGCTTGATAGACTTCCAGAATGGCTTGTCCTGCGGCAAGTGCGGCGCGTTCGAAGATATCAAGCATCGCCATCTTTCCCTTGCCGTTGCCGCTCCAGGAACATCTGCAACTGTTCCGCCAGTGCCGCGGGGTCTGCGCCGACAGTCTTCAGGTGGATTTCCGGCTCCTCCGGCGGTTCGTAGGGCGAATCGATGCCGGTGAAGTTGCGGATTTCGCCGGTCAGTGCGCGCTTGTAGAGGCCCTTGGGATCGCGACGCACGCATTCCTCCAGAGGCGTATCGATGAAGACCTCAAGGAATTCGCCGGGCTCCATCAGGTCGCGTGCAAGCTGTCGCTCGGAGCGGAAGGGCGAAATGAAGGAGACGATGACGATAAGGCCGGCATCCGCCATCAGCTTCGCCACCTCGGCAACGCGGCGAATGTTCTCGACACGATCGGCGTCGGTGAAACCGAGGTCGCGATTCAGTCCGTGACGCACGTTGTCGCCGTCAAGGAGGATCGTATGGCGGCCGCTGGCATGGAGAAGTTTCTCCAGATTGTTGGCGATCGTCGACTTGCCGGACCCCGAAAGTCCGGTAAGCCACAGCACCGCCGGCTTCTGGTTCATCAGTGCCGCCCGCGAGCGCTTGCTCACCTCCAGCGCCTGCCAGTGAATGTTCTGGGCGCGGCGCAACACAAAATCGATCATGCCCGCCCCGACCGTCGCATTGGTGAAGCGGTCGATCAGGATGAAGTTGCCGGTAACGCGGTTGTCCCTGTAGGCGTCGAAGGCGATTGGTGCCTGCAGCGACAGGTTACAAACGCCGAATTCGTTCATTTCCAGGGATTTGGCCGCCGTATGGGAGAAGCTGTGGACGTCGATGCTGTATTTGAGGCTCGTGACATTGGCAGTGACGCTGTCGCATTCGGTCCTCAGGATATAGCTGCGGCCGGGAATGAGCGGGTTGTGGTCGAACCAGATGACATGCGCCTGGAACTGATCGGCAACCTCCGGCCGGTCGTCGGGTGCAGCCAGCATGTTGCCGCGCGACACGTCCACCTGGTCGGCAAGCACGATCGTCACCGCCTGGCCTTCGCGGGCCTCGGCCAGCGAGCCGTCCATCGTGACGATATCCTTGACGCGCGAGAGCTTGCCCGATTTCGCGACCGCGACCGGATCGCCGACGGCAATCTTGCCCGATGCGACCTGACCGGCAAAGCCCCGGAAATCCAGGTTGGGTCGTGACACATACTGGACCGGGAAGCGGAAGGGTTTGTCGAGAGCATCGTCGTCGACCGGGACGGTCTCCAGATGTTCGAGAAGTGTCGGCCCTTCGTACCAGGACATGTTGGCGGAGCGGTGGATGACGTTGTCCCCGAAGCGGGCGGAAATCGGCACGGGCAGGACCGTCGCGAACTGGAGGTTCGCAGCAAATTCCGTGTAATCGGAAACGATCTGATGAAAGACGGCTTCGTCGTAATCGACGAGATCGATCTTGTTGACCGCCAGTACCACATGCCGGATGCCGAGGAGCGACGCGATCAGCGAATGGCGGCGGGTCTGCGGCAGGATTCCCTGCCGGGCGTCGATGAGCAGGATGGCGAGGTCCGCGGTGGAGGCCCCTGTCGCCATGTTGCGGGTGTACTCCTCATGGCCCGGCGTATCGGCGACGATGAATTTGCGTTTTTCCGTCGAGAAGAAGCGATAGGCCACGTCGATGGTGATGCCCTGCTCGCGCTCGGCCTCCAGTCCATCGACAAGCAGAGCGAAATCGATGTCGTCCCCGGTCGTGCCATGCTTGGCGCTATCGCGTTCGAGGGCTGCCAGCTGATCTTCGAAGATGCGTTTGGTATCGTAGAGAAGGCGTCCGATCAGCGTCGACTTGCCGTCGTCGACGGAGCCGCAGGTAAGGAAACGCAGAAGCGACTTTGCCTCCTGCTGCCCGAGATATTCGGCCACGGTATGGGGGAGGGGATCGCGATACACCGTATTCATCAGAAATACCCCTCCTTCTTCTTCTTCTCCATGGACCCCGACTCGTCCTTGTCGATGAGCCGCCCCTGCCGTTCTGAGGTGCGTGCGACCAGCATCTCCGCGACGATGTCCTCGATGGTTTCCGCATCCGATTCGATGGCGCCGGTGAGAGGATAGCAGCCGAGGGTGCGGAAGCGGACGAGCCGCTCCTCCACACGCTCGCCGGGCTTGAGCGGCATGCGCTCGTCATCCGCCATGATCAGCATTCCGTCGCGCTCGACCACGGGACGCTTCTTGGCGAAATACAGAGGGACGATCGGAATGTTCTCCCTGAGGATGTACTGCCAGATGTCGAGTTCGGTCCAGTTCGACAGCGGGAAGACGCGGATCGATTCGTCCGGATTGATGCGGGTGTTGTAGGTCTTCCACATCTCGGGCCGCTGGTTCTTCGGGTCCCATGCATGCTGGCTGTTGCGGAAGGAGAACACGCGCTCCTTCGCGCGTGACTTCTCCTCGTCGCGGCGTGCGCCGCCGAACGCGGCGTCGAACTTGTGCGCGTCCAGCGCCTGCCGGAGACCCAGCGTCTTCATGATATGCGTATGGGTATCCGAGCCGTGGTCGAAGGGACTGATGTTTCGAGCGAGGCCATCCGGGTTGATGTGCACCAGGAGGTCAAGTTCCAGCTCTCTTGCCGTACGATCGCGAAATTCGATCATCTCGCGGAACTTCCATGTCGTATCGACGTGCAGGAAAGGGAAGGGAGGCCTGGCCGGATAGAAGGCTTTCCGGGCAAGATGCAGCATCACGGAGGAATCCTTGCCTATGGAATAAAGCATCACAGGCCGGGAGAAACTGGCGGCAACCTCGCGAAAGATGTGGATAGCTTCTGCTTCCAGACGCTGAAGATGGGAAAGATCCAAGGCAGCATTCTCCAGACGAGGGCAGGTCAGCCCAAGAAATAAATCTGGTTCTACCTTCAAAGCAATGCAATTATATTGCAGTTGCGAAATAAGGTTACCACAGGACGCTGCGGTCGGCGGTCACAAGCCTTGGGGGGCGTGTTCGACTGCTTCTTCAGCGCTGCAGGTGCAGCCGGCAGGCGTAGAGCGCAACGGCCGCCGCGTTGGACACGTTGAGCGACTTGATTGCGCCGGGCATGTCCAGCCTTGCCAGTGCCTTCACCGTTTCGCGCGTCTTCTGCCGTAATCCCTTGCCTTCGGAGCCCAGCACCAGTGCGATCCTCCTTCCGGAGAGCGTGGTCTCGAGAGGGAGCGGTCCTTCCGAATCAAGTCCGATCGTCTGGAAACCAAGAGCGTGCAGTTCCTCGAGCGCGCTGGCCAGGTTGGTAATCTGGATATAGGGGATCATCTCGAGCGCGCCGGATGCCGATTTGGCAAGAACACCGGATTCCGTGGGACTGTGTCTCTGGGTGGTGATAAGCGCGCCGGCGCCGAAAGCCACTGCTGAGCGCATCACGGCTCCGACATTGTGCGGATCCGTCACCTGGTCGAGCACTAGAAGCAGCGGGCTTTCCTTCAGCGCGTCGAGCCGTCTTGTCGGCAGCGGACGGGTTTCCAGCATGACACCTTGATGGATGGCGTCAGGTCCAAGCACGTTGTCTATCGCCTGCGGAGAGGTGAATTCGACAGGGTAGGGCAGGGTTTCGGGCGCGGGCAATTCCAGCCGCGCGAAGGCGTTCTGAGTGACGGTCAGCTTGACGATCGTCCGCTCCGGATTGTCGAGTGCTGCACGCACGGTATGCAGGCCGTAGAGATGGACCTGGTCCGGGCGCAGTTGCGGCGGCTCCCATGCGGCGCTCTTGTCACGCCGGCGCGGCTGGGGTGTGGGAATCTCTCCCCGTTCCCGCTTGGCATCGCGCACTGCGCGGCGCAGGTTGGCATAGTGGCTGTCTCTGCCGGTTTTGTCGCTCTTGTCGTTCTTGCTCATAGGGCCTTATAGCGCTGGCCGTGGCTCGGGCCTAGAGCGAAGGCACCCCGGCGCGGCATTCCCCGGCTGAAGATTTTTTCGTGAATTTGGCGGGCTGGCCGTGTTGACAGACGGTCATGCGGCGGTCATATACGCGGCGCAGATCGGAGCCGCCGGCAACGATCGCAAGAGCTTGGTCTCGATCTCTACGGATTTCTGGAGGGATGCCCGAGTGGTTAAAGGGGACGGACTGTAAATCCGTTGGCTCAGCCTACGTTGGTTCAAATCCAACTCCCTCCACCATCCGTCAGAGGATCGACAAGCCCGCGGGTATAGCTCAATGGTAGAGCAGCAGCCTTCCAAGCTGAATACGCGGGTTCGATTCCCGCTACCCGCTCCAGCTTCCTCCGTTTTCACATCGGGCGCGCCGACGCCGCATCCTGCAGTCGGTCCTTCTCGTGACCAACGGCTGGCGAGAGGCGAGCCGCTTGCCGAGGTCAGGCGCATCGCTGCATCGACAATAGGAGCGGACCGATGATCCAGAGATATAGGCTCTTTTTCCTGGGCTTTGGCGCAGCCGTGATGCTGGTGCCGGCCGTCGCCATGCAGTTCACCGACGAAGTGCGTTGGGGATTCGAGGACTTCGGGGCCGCCGTCGCCCTTCTTGCCATCGCCTGGTTCGGCTTGGAGATCATCTTCCACCTCGTTGAGCGGCGTCGATCTCGACTGGTTGCGTCAGCCGCAGTCGCGCTCTGTCTGCTGGCCGTTTGGGCGCATCTTGCAGTGGGGTTGTGAGGGCGCCGCTGCAATCGCCATGTGGTAGTCCTTCGCATCCTTAGCCCGTAGCGACGAAAACAACAGCTCCCGCCGGGATGGCAAATTGCCGGGAAGGCGTCGTTCTAGTGCTGACGCGATTTCAGCAGTTCGTCTTCGTATGCCGCGAGAAAGAAGACCCGCGAGATGTCGGCATCCGCCTCGCGCCGGAGAGCGGCAAAACAGATGTTCACCGCCCTCCAATACGAAGGTCCCGACTTGTCCTGGAAGTTGTCCCGCATATGGCGGATGGCACCGGCAGGGCCGGTGATCATCTCTACTCTCTTCTTCCGAACGACGTTTACAGGCGTGCTCCAGCGAGCCGCGAAGGCTACAGGAATAATCTCACTCAAGGCCCCAACCCCTCAGTCCCCAACCACGGAGACATAGGTTAGGCTTTTCTTATGTTGGGCGCCAATTGACCATGGCTACTCACAAAGGAGTAGGCGGTATGCAGTTCACCGCGGTTTTGTGGAACGGACCCTTTTTGCGTCTGTTAGCGCTTTGAGTGAACACATAGGAGGCTCGCATGACCAACCACATCAAGGGCAACCGGCCCTCGGACGCCGACCTGGAAAAAGATCCCGGCATAGGCCAGTCGAAAGGCCTGAACCGTTTCGAAGGGGCGGATCAAATCTCCGGTGAGAACACCGAAGAGGGCGACATCGCGAATGACACCAACCGTTTCGGGGGAGTTGACCCAGACCAGCGTGGCCGCGCCAACAAGTAGCGGAGCGTAGTGGCTTCAGCAGGGCAGGCGAGACGGTCGCGGGTCGTTGCGACGGCGGCATTCTGTCGCCGTCGGCTTTCTACCTGCATGCCGGAACCGGTGCAGCATTTATGTCTTGCGCATTTTGAGCGGAAGCCTTAAACGGCCACACCAAACCCGCGCGCCGGGTCCACATTCATGTCCACAGGAAGCATTCAATGGCAAAGAGCAAGTTTGAGCGCAACAAGCCTCACGTAAACATCGGCACGATCGG
>DASUPM010000502.1:0-2099 GCA_036281095.1 Pseudorhizobium sp. | reverse complement strand
CTACTTCCGGCAGTTCTTCAAGTCCGTTCCCGACGAGCTCCTCGAGGCGGCATGGATCGATGGCGCCGGCCCGGTCAAGTTCTTCATCGACGTGCTGGTCCCGCTGTCGCGCACCATGATCGCGGCAATCTTCATCATCATGTTCGTCTACGGCTGGAACCAGTATCTCTGGCCGATGCTGATGACCACCGATGAGAGCTTTTTCACGCTGATGCGCGGCATCAAGCAGATTCTGCAGGTCTGGATTGGCTCGCAGATCCCCGATTATAACGAGGCTTTTGCACTCGCCGTGCTGGCCATGCTCCCGCCGGTGCTCATCGTGGTGCTGTTCCAGAGCTGGTTCATCAAGGGCCTGACCGAAAGCGACAAGTGAGGGCACGTGCCATGGCATCCATCGACATAAACCAGGTCTCCAAGATCTATGCCGGCGGCAACAAGGCCGTCCATTCGGTCGACATCGCCATCCGGGACGGAGAGTTCATCGTTCTGGTCGGACCTTCCGGCTGCGGCAAGTCCACGCTTCTTCGTATGGTCGCGGGACTTGAGGAGATCTCGGAAGGGGAAGTGAAGATCGGAGGACGCGTCGTCAACAAGGTCGAGCCTGCAGAGCGCGACATCGCCATGGTCTTCCAGAACTATGCTCTCTATCCGCACATGACGGTACGCCAGAACCTGGAATACGGGCTGAAGAACCGCGGAACGCCGAAGGCGGAGATCGATGCGCGCGTCGCGGAAGCGGCGCGCATGCTGGAGATCGCGCAATATCTCGACCGCAAGCCGCGGGCGCTGTCCGGCGGCCAGCGTCAGCGCGTGGCCATGGGGCGCGCCATCGTCCGCAAGCCGGCGGCGTTCCTGTTCGACGAGCCGCTTTCCAACCTCGACGCGAAGCTGCGCGTATCGATGCGCGGCGAAATCAAGCGGCTGCAGCGCAGGCTCGGCACGACCTCCATCTATGTGACGCACGATCAGCTCGAAGCCATGACGCTGGCGGATCGGCTGGTGGTCCTCAACGGCGGCAGGATCGAGCAGATCGGGGCGCCATTGGAGGTCTATCACGAACCCGCCTCGACCTTCGTGGCGAGCTTCATCGGCTCGCCGGCAATGAACCTCCTGGAGGCGGAACTGCACGGGGACCGGCTGGCCGTGGGGCCTTCGGTGCTCAACCTCGGCAGCTTTGCGCCGACTTCGGGTCCGGTGACGGTCGGGGTGCGGGCCGAAGATCTGCGCCCCGCAGCGCCCGGGGAGGAGGCTTTCGCCTTCCGTCTCGATTATGTCGAGGAGCTTGGCTCGCAGCGGTTGGTGCATGGTACCGTGGGCGGCCAGCCGCTGACGCTGGCGCTTTCGCTCGACATTATCCTGCAGGACGAGATGAGTGTGACCGTCGATCCTCGACGCCTGCACTTCTTCTCCCGGGATACCGGGAAACGGATAGCGGCCTCAGCCTCTCAACCGGTCGCCGATCGACGGGCTATGGAGCCCGCCGCCTGAGCGTTCCGTGCGGCGTCAGCCGTTGCCTTTGATGACCCGCCGTCCTACATCTGGCGGGCATTTTTGAAGGGGCAGGACGATGGCAGGGATTCGCAAGGTAGCGTTCCAGATGGACCACGTCTCCGGCATCAACATAGCCGGAGATTCCACGTTTGCGATGGCGCTCGAAGCGCAGGCGCGCGGCTACGAACTCTACCACTACACCCCGGACCGCCTCACCATGCGCGACGGCAGGATCTTTGCTTCCGTCGAGCCGATGCAGGTGCGTGACGTCAAGGGCGAGCATTATATCCTCGGGGAACGCGAGCGCGTCGATCTGTCCGCGATGGACGTGATCCATCTGCGGCAGGATCCGCCCTTCCATATGGGCTACATCACCTCGACCCACCTGCTGGAACGCATCCATCCGAAGACCCTGGTCGTCAACGATCCGGCCTGGGTGCGCAACTCGCCGGAAAAGATCTTCGTCACCGAATTCGCCGACTTGATGCCGGCGACCCTGATCAGTCGCGACAGTCAGGAAATCGCCCGTTTCCGCCAGGAGATGGGCGATATCATTCTCAAGCCCCTCTACGGCAACGGCGGCGCCGGCGTTTTCCATTCGACCCGCG
>DASUPM010000501.1:0-3023 GCA_036281095.1 Pseudorhizobium sp. | reverse complement strand
GACCATGCCTCGCGGATCCGGAACCGGCTGCCGCCGAGCAGGCTCGGGTCGGGCGCATGGTTGATCCCGCAGGTCTCGCAATAGCCGCCGCCATCGACATAGTCATGTTCCGTCACCTCGACCGCCTGGAAGCGGGATGGGTTGCCCGGGCTGCTGCCGGGCGGTCGAGCGACGGCGGCAGACGGCGTGGAGAAGGCAGCGGCGGAAAGGCGCCGAGGGCTGCGCAGGGACAGCAGCTTGCGGGCCAGCAGCCATGCGCCGAACAGCGCGATGAGGGCGAAGCTCGCGAGTTCCATGGCACGGGTTGCGGTGGTCATGGTGATGCCGCTGCCGCGCAGCAGGAGGAAGGCGGTGCCGACGAGAACAACGGCGGTCAGGCCCTGCAGCAGCGCCGAGATGAAGGAGATGACGATGCCACGCCGGAGTTCGACTTCGTTGGCGATCATGTAGGAGGAGATCACCGCCTTGCCGTGACCAGGGCCTGCCGCGTGGAAAATGCCGTAGGCGAAGGAGAGCCCTACAAGGCCGGTCAGCGCGAAGGGATCGTCCCGCATGGCCTTCAGCGCCCCGGTCAGCGCCCGATAGAAGGCCTGCTGGTATCCGTTGATCCAGGAGAAGAAGCTGCCGAAAGGGCCGCCGATACTGAAGGCGGGTTCGGCCGAGCCGACGCCGAGCGGAGATTGCGCCTGGGCTGCACCGGCCAGCGCAAGCGCCAAGGCCATAAGTATCCATGCGGTCCTTGCGGGCTTCATCCGCAGGTCAGCTCCAGGCGCGTGGCGAACAGCTTCGACATGTCGTTGCCGGAAGGATCGTTGAAAAAGGCTTCCGTCAGCGTCTCGCTGTTCTGCGTGATGATCTCGTCCGGGTCCGGGCGAACCACCTCACGCTTGCAGGCATCGGCGGCTTTGCCCTGTGCGACGAGATCCTCGTCCGAGGGGAAGTCGATCGCCGTGTACATGGAAGGGTCGTAGATGCCGAAGGCGAGCTTGCCCTTCAGCGGCAGCGGTGCTTCCGTCTTCACGGCGAAGAAGACCAGGATCTGGTTGTCCTGGTAAGCCACATGGAAGGCTTCGGGCTTCTGGATCGATGCGTCCTTGCCATCCACGGAAATCGTCGTGAAATAGTCGAAGTCGGCGAGCGAGGTGCGCATGATCTCGCCAAGCTCGGCAAGTTCCGCCTCGTCCAGCTTCAGGTCGGTGTTCTTGTCGAAATCGAGCAGCACGCTGGAGGAGAAGACCTCGTCGAAGCGCCAGACATTGCGCAGTTCCTGAACCGTGCCGTCGTCCCCCGCGATCACCTCCAGCCGCGCCTCCGCGAAGATGTGCGGATGGGCAAGCGCCGTGCCGGGAACGGCGAGTGCAAGAGCGGTGAGCAGGGGAAGGGCGCGCTTCATGATGCGGTGGTATCTTTCCGGTCGGGTGTCCGCCGTTTCTGTTGCGGAATTGGGTCGGAATTTCGACGTGGGCTCAACGCTGCCGCCTGAACCAGACGGCGAGGTAGTCGACGAAGCTGCGGACCTTGGCGGGCAGGTAGCGCCGGTGCGGATAAACGGCATAGATGCCGCGGTCCTTGGCGATGTAGTCGTCGAGAAGCGTGACGAGGTCGCCCGACTGGATGGCGGACCCGGCGATGAAATCCGGTATGATCGCGACGCCGAGCCCGGCTTTCGCCGCACGGAGCGTCGCCTGTGGGCTGTTGACCTCGACGGGACCACTCACCGGGACGGAAATGGTGTTGCCTTCCGGCCCGGAGAAGCGGACGTTGTTGTGCCAGCGCGAATTGGTATCGATGATGAAGGGCACCCGGGCGAGATCCTGCGGGGTGTCGATCGGGCCGTGCCGGGCGACGAAATCCGTCGAGGCGCATGCATAGACCCTGAAATCCGAAATCTTGCGAGCAATCAGGCCGGAATCCTCCAGCTTGGTGATCCGGATCGCCAGGTCGAAGCTTTCCTCGATCAGGTCCACGAAGCGATCCTCGGCGACGATCTCCAGTGAAACCTCCGGATGTTCCTTGGCGAAATCGATCAGCGACTGGCCGACCTCCGCATCGACGAAGGTCCGCGGCACGGAGACGCGCAGCCGGCCTTTCAGATCGGTATTGTTCTCCCTCACGAGGTCGGAGAGGTTGTCGATCTCCTTCAGGATATCGGCTGCAGTGCGATAATAGGTGTGGCCGGCCTCCGTCATGGAGAACTGGCGGGTGGTGCGGTTGAGAAGCAGGGCGCCGAGGTCGTCTTCCAGTTCCTTGACGTATTTCGAGAGGAGCGCCTTCGATCGGCCCGTGCGCCGGGCGGCTGCGGAAAATCCCTCCGCTTCGACCACATCGATAAAGGCGCGCATGCGGGTGAGTGTGTCCATGTGGAATATGTTCCTTAAGGGTTTTCGGAGGCGGCCAGACCCAGAAGGAAGGTGAGTGCCATGTTCAAGTCGCGCATTTCGTCTTCGCCGAGCCGGCCGATCTTCTTTCCGATTTTTCCGCGTGGCACGCCAATAATCTTATCCGTCATGATCTGGGATTGGAGCTTCAATCCGTTCTCACGATCCGGTCTGACGGCGATGCGAAAGGAAAGGCCACTCATGTCCGAGGTGATGGGGCAGAGAATGATGGAGGGATAGTCCCCAGGCAAGGCGTTTGTCTGGACGACGACCGCGGGTCTCGGTTTGCCGTAGTCTCCGGAGGTCGACACGATAACGATATCGCCGCGTCTCATTCCTGAGGCGACCAGCCTGTCGTATCCATGACCTCTTCCATCCACTCAAGGATCTCACGTTCCTTCTCCGGATCGAGCTTGGCGACCTCATCAGCGATCCGCTGCCTTACCTGCGTGTCATTCGGGTCGAGCGCCAGCACGCCGGCCTGCTTCAGGGCTACGGAGGAGCGCTGCTCCGTTTCTATCTTCTGCTTTTTGGCTGTCGACATGCGAAGTGTCCTTTGGGCCCGGTCATCTCAATGTAGTTCGTCCACTTTCTTGGTGCAAATCCGGTCCCTGCATTCAATATCGGAAAAATCTCCGCAAGCCT
>DASUPM010000500.1:0-4228 GCA_036281095.1 Pseudorhizobium sp. | reverse complement strand
GTGGTTTTCCAAGACGGAGTTCCGTTTCCTGATCTCGTCCTATGAATGGGCCGCCCGACATCATGGCGGGGAGGGTGCCCTCTATGTCCGGCTCAGCCGTCCGAGGAGGGGTGTGTGACGCCGTTCGCCCACGCGCTTCGCGAACTGCGCCGCCGAAAAGGCGTCACCCAGAAGGATCTCGCCCGCGCGATCGGCGTATCACCCGCCTATCTCTCGGCATTGGAGCATGGAAAGAAGGGGAAGCCGAGCTTTGACCTGCTGCAGCGCATCGCCGGGTATTTCAATATCATCTGGGACGAGGCGGACGAGCTCTTTTTCACGGCGGCCTCGTCCCATCCCAGGGTGACGCTCGATACGTCCGGCTTGCCCGCCGCTTATACGGCCTTCGCCAACCGGCTCGCGCGGGAGATTCGCACTCTGCCTCCTGATATGATAGAGGCCATGGAGAAACTTCTCGACGGCACGCGGCATCAAGGCTGAGTGGCGCAAATCCCCTGCTTTTGCACCGTCCTGGCGACGCTTGAGCTTTAGAATCCCTCTCGAACTCCCTATATCTTGGAGCGGACAGGCGAGTGATTCGCATCCCCATGCTTCCCGCCGACGGACAACTGGAAAGATCATTGATGAGCGACACCCCCGTGAACGAGAACGGCGCGAGTGCAGAATACGGTGCAGACAGCATCAAGGTGCTGAAGGGGCTTGATGCCGTGCGCAAGCGGCCCGGTATGTATATCGGCGATACCGACGACGGTTCGGGTCTGCATCACATGGTCTACGAGGTGGTGGACAATGCCATCGACGAGGCGCTGGCGGGCCATGCCGATCTCGTCACAGTCACGCTCAACGCGGACGGCTCGGTAACCGTCACCGATAACGGGCGCGGCATCCCGACGGACATCCACAGTGGCGAGGGCGTCTCTGCCGCCGAAGTCATCATGACCCAGCTGCATGCCGGCGGAAAATTCGACCAGAATTCCTACAAGGTCTCCGGCGGTCTGCACGGCGTCGGTGTCTCGGTAGTGAACGCGCTTTCGGTCTGGTTGAAACTGCGCATCCGACGCAACGGCAAGATCCACGAAATCGGCTTCACCCACGGCGTGGCAGACGCACCGCTGCAGGTCGTCGGCGACTACGAGGGCCGCTCCGGCACCGCGGTCACCTTCCTCGCCAGTCCCGAAACCTTCACAATGACCGAGTACGACTACAACACGCTGGAGCATCGCCTGCGCGAGCTCGCGTTTTTGAACTCGGGTGTTCGAATCCGGCTAACGGACAAGCGGAAGCCTGATGTGCGGGAGGAGGAGCTGCTCTATGACGGCGGCCTGGAAGCCTTCGTCCGTTACCTCGACCGCTCCAAGAAACCGCTCGTCGACAAGCCTGTCGCCATCCGTGGCGAGAAGGATGGTATCGCCGTGGAGGTCGCGCTCTGGTGGAACGACAGCTATCACGAGAATGTCCTCTGCTTCACCAACAACATTCCCCAGCGCGATGGCGGTACTCACATGGCCGGGTTCCGCGGCGCGTTGACCCGCCAGGTCACCTCCTATGCCGACACCTCCGGAATTACCAAGAAGGAGAAGGTGACGCTTACGGGAGAGGACTGCCGGGAAGGCCTGACTGCGGTTCTCTCCGTCAAGGTTCCCGACCCGAAGTTCTCGTCGCAGACGAAGGACAAGCTCGTTTCCTCAGAGGTTCGCCCGGTCGTGGAAAGCCTGGTCAACGAGGCGCTGAGCACATGGTTCGAAGAGCACCCGACCGAAGCGAAGGTTCTGGTGGGCAAGGTGGTGGAAGCCGCTGTGGCCCGCGAAGCGGCCCGCAAGGCGCGCGAACTGACGCGGCGCAAGGGCGCCCTCGACATTGCCTCGCTGCCCGGCAAGCTCGCCGATTGCTCCGAGCGTGATCCGACCAAGTCCGAACTTTTCCTCGTGGAAGGTGATTCCGCCGGCGGTTCGGCGAAGCAGGGAAGGTCTCGCGAGACGCAGGCCATTCTCCCCCTGCGCGGCAAGATTCTGAACGTCGAGCGCGCCCGCTTCGACAAGATGCTGTCCAGCCAGGAGATCGGCACGCTGATCACCGCTCTCGGCACATCCATCGGCAAGGACGAGTTCAACGCCGAGAAGTTGCGTTACCACAAGATCATCATCATGACGGACGCCGACGTTGACGGGGCCCATATCCGGACCCTGCTTCTGACCTTCTTCTTCCGTCAGATGCCGGAACTGATCGAGCGGGGCCACGTCTATATCGCCCAGCCTCCGCTTTACAAGGTGACGCGTGGTAAGTCGGTTCAGTATCTCAAGGACCAGAAGGCGTTCGAGGAATATCTGATCACCAGCGGGCTGGAGGAAACCAGCCTCACGCTAGGATCGGGTGAAGTTCGCACGAGCGAAGACCTGCGCGAAGTCATCCACGACGCGATGCGGCTCCGCAATCTGCTGGACGGATTGCACTCCCGCTATAACCGCTCGGTCGTGGAGCAGGCGGCTATCGCCGGCGCGCTTCATCCGGACCTGACCGACAATCCCGAGCGTGCACAGCAAACTGCCGACGAGGTGGCCCGCCGGCTGGACGTGATCGCCGAGGAAACCGAACGCGGCTGGAGTGGGCATGTTACCGACGAAGGCGGACTTCGCTTCGAGCGCATGGTCCGTGGCGTCAAGGAAGTCGCGGTGCTGGACGTGGCATTGATCGGATCCGCCGATGCCCGCCACATCGACCAGATGACGCCGCGGCTGCACGAGATCTATGCTACTCCGCCGATCCTGCGGCGCAAGGAGGAAGAGCAGGAGATCTCAGGCGCCCTGGCACTGCTCGACGCTATCTTTGCGACCGGCCGGAAAGGCATCTCCATGCAGCGCTACAAGGGTCTCGGCGAAATGAACGCGGAGCAGCTCTGGGAAACGACGCTGGATCCGAACGTCCGGTCCCTGCTGCAGGTGAAGGTGAACGATGCGACGGATGCCGACGGACTCTTCTCGCGCCTGATGGGCGACGAGGTCGAGCCTCGCCGCGAGTTCATCCAGGACAACGCGCTGAGCGTTGCCAACCTCGACATCTGAGCGATCGTTTCACGTGAATCCTCCTGTGGATGATTCACGTGAAACCTTTATTCTTCGCCGGCAAAGCGTCCTTCGAAAGCGACCTCGGCAAGCGGCTTGCGCTGGCTTTGGATCTCGCGCTCCCGCAGGTCGTCCGGAAGCGTCTCCTTCGGCGCGAGCTTGCCGATTGCGCATGCGGCTTCCACCCGGAAGCCTTCCGGAATTCCCAGGACCTGTACTGCCTTCTCGCGATCCAGACCTTCCATCCCGTGCGCATGGTAGCCGAGCTTCATCGCCTGGCAGGCAATGGAGAACCAGGACGACCCGGTGTCGAACGAATGCGTGTAAGCCGGCTTCTTCTGGCTATCCTTGGAGATGCGGTAGGTTCGCGAGACGAAGATGATGAGCGCCGACGCGTTCTTCGCCCAGCGCTGGTTGCCGGGCGTCAGGATGTCGAGAACCACAGGCCAGCTCTCCGTATCCCGCAAGGCATAAACGAACCGCCATGGCTGGTTGTTGCCGGAAGAAGGAGCCCAGTGCCCGGCATCGAGAATCGTCAGCAGTGTCTCCTTGCTCATCGCTTCGCCGGTGAAAGCCCTTGGCGACCAACGGTTAAGGAAGAACGCGTCGATGGGGTGTTCCGAGTGCCGATTATTGCTTTGCGTCATGACGATCCTTCATTGGGCTTCTCTCTCGACCGGAACATAGGCGCGCAAGGAGGGAGTGCAACTCCGCCCGAATAAACAGGGTGACAACGCCAAACTCATCCTCCATAAGACGGTTGTCAGACAAGTGGAGGCACTCGTGAAACTGATGCGTGTTGGTCAGCCGGGCCAGGAAAAGCCGGCAATCCTCGATGCGGACGGCAAGGTGCGGGACCTGTCGCAGCACGTCGCGGATATCGGCGGCGCGGCGATATCGCCTGAAGGACTCGCCAAGCTCGCGGCTCTCGACGCCAGAACCCTACCGGAATTGCAGGTTAATCGCATTGGCGCCTGCGTGGCCGGCACCGGAAAGTTCATCTGCATCGGTCTCAACTTCTCCGACCATGCTGCCGAAACCGGCGCCACCGTGCCGCCGGAGCCGGTCATCTTCATGAAGGCCACCTCCGCCATCTGCGGCCCGAACGACGATGTCATCATCCCGCGCGGTTCGGAAAAGACCGACTGGGAAGTCGAATTGGGTGTGGT
>DASUPM010000499.1:0-6314 GCA_036281095.1 Pseudorhizobium sp. | reverse complement strand
TAGCTGCATTTTCCGGCTAAGGCAGATGCAGGAGGAGGAGCAGACGTCGCAGGCCGTTTCCCGCGCAATCGAGGTTGCGCTGCGCAGGCTCCGGACGATCGAGCGGCATCCGGGACGGGTTCTGCAGGCGCTCGACCGGGTGGCACAACGACGCGCGGCCGAAGGGTTGCGCGAGGACGGGGCGATCCGATCTGCGCGAATGTCGCTTCGGCAGAACCTCGACTTCTTCCGCCCAGGCCGCGACGACAGGCAGGGCAGGAAGGCCTGAGCCTTCAAACCGGCGTCGATGACCGGCGATCCATCAGCGCAACTCATCGTGTCCATTCGGATTTGTGGTTTGCCGCCCGGCTGCCGCGGTGCGATAAGCCGGACATGCCACGCCGCCCGTCTTCCGACCACTCCTCTCCCGATGGTTCCTCGTCCTTCCTGGCCGGTCTTGCCGGTTCGCTCGCCATGGCCGCGGCGATGGGCTTCGGTCGCTTCGTCTATACGCCGATCCTGCCGGGCATGATGGACGGCGTCTCGCTGTCGGCGGCGGATGCCGGGCTGATCGCCGGGGCCAACTTTGCAGGATATCTCGCGGGCGCCATTTTGGCAGCCTATGGATGGGCGGCGGGCAGGGAGCGGCGGATCGCACTTGCGGGACTTCTGGCGACGGCCGTGCTCCTGGCCGCGATGGCGATGACCGATAGCGTGCCGGCCTTCCTGGCCATCCGCTTCCTTGCGGGCCTCGCCAGCGCATTCGCCATGGTCTTCACCTCGTCGATCGTGCTGCCCTATGCGGCACAACGCGAAGAGGTGCCCATCCTGCATTTCGGCGGCGTCGGGCTCGGTATCGCGCTTTCCTCGGCGCTGGTCTTCCTGGTCAATCTGGCCGTGGGCGACGGCGCCCACGGCTGGCGGCTGAGCTGGATCGGCAGCGCGCTCGTCACCCTTCTCGCCCTTGTGATCGTGGCCCGGCTGCTGCCGCGGCCCTCTTCCGGAATTGCAAGCGTCCAGGAACCGCCCTTGCCCTGGCGGCGGCCGCTCGTTCTCCTGACGTTGTCCTACGGCCTGTTCGGCTTCGGCTATGTGATCACCGCGACATTCCTCGTGACCATTGCGCGGGAAAGCGCGGCCGGCCCGGCGGTGGAGTTCCTCGCGTGGTTCGTCACCGGGACGGCGGCAGCATTGTCGCTCATCGCCTGGCGGCCCCTCGTGCGCCGGGCAGGGATCGCGGCGGCCTATGCCGGCTGCGTCGCGCTGGAAGCCGTGGGCGTCCTCGCCTCGGTCCTGCTGCCGCCGGTGGCCGGGGCGCTGGTCGGGGGGCTCTTCCTCGGCCTCACCTTCATGGCCATCACCGCCTACGGCCTGCAGATCGGCCGCAGGCTGGCACCCGGAAGCCCGCGCCGGGCGCTCGCCTTCATGACCGCCGCCTTCGGCACCGGCCAAATCCTCGGCCCGCTTGTGGCCGGCTGGGTGGCGGAGGGGAGCGGCAGCTTCACGCTGCCGACCATCATCGCCGCAGCGACGCTTGCGGTCTCCACGGCACTGGTGCTGCCGCTGCTTCGCCCGGGCAAGTAGCGAGGTCCGGATTACAATTCAGTAAGACAGGCGGGTCGCCGTTGCTGCCTGCATGGTTCTGCCCTAGTTTGCGCCCCACCATCTCCGCCAATGACGGTCATCAAAACGCGCAAAAGAGTGCCGCCACGTGTTCAAGTCCTTCTTCCCGCAGCCGAAGCTTTTCTTCCTCTCAGCCGCACTCTGGTCGGCGTTGGCGATCACATTCTGGTACACCCTCGGGGAAGGGCTGGGAGCATATTTCGGCATGCCGCCGGTGCCGATCGACGCACAGCCGGAAATCGGCATCTCGACCTTCTGGTCGCCCGCCTTTCTCTGGTTCTACCTCTATTTCGCGCTGGTGACGCTCATCTTCGCCGCCTTCTGGTTCTGGTACCGGCCGCACCGCTGGCAGATGTGGTCGGTCCTCGGCACGGCCCTCATCCTCTTCACCACCTATTTCCAGGTGCAGGTGAGCGTGGCGATCAACAACTGGTACGGGCCTTTCTGGGATCTGGTCCAGGCGGCGGTTTCCAAGACGGCCACGGTGACGGCCGAGCAGTTCTACGGCCAGATCGGCGTGTTCCTCGGCATTGCCATGGTCGCGGTCGCGGTCGCGGTCATCACCCGCTTCTTCGTCAGCCACTACATCTTCCGCTGGCGCACGGCGATGAACGAATACTACATGGCCCAGTGGTCGAAGCTCCGGAACATCGAGGGCGCCTCGCAGCGCGTGCAGGAAGACACGATGCGCTTCTCCTCGACCGTCGAAGGGCTGGGCGTGAGCTTCATCGATTCGATCATGACGCTGATCGCCTTCACCCCGGTGCTGATGCGGCTTTCACAAAACGTGACGGAGCTTCCGCTGATCGGGGAAATACCCTATCCGCTGGTGACGGCGGCGGTGCTGTGGTCGCTGTTCGGCACGGTGTTCATGGCCATCGTCGGCATCAAGCTGCCCGGCCTCGAATTCCGCAACCAGCGCGTCGAGGCCGCCTACCGCAAGGAACTCGTCTACGGCGAGGACCATGCCGACCGGGCCGAGCCGATGACGGTGGCGGAACTGTTCGACAACGTGCGGCGCAACTATTTCACGCTGTACTTCCACTATCTCTATTTCAACATAGCCCGCATTTTCTATCTTCAGATCAACAACATCTTTGCGCTGCTCATTCTCGCGCCGTCGATCATCGCCGGCCGGATCTCCCTCGGCGCGCTGAACCAGATCTCCGGCGCCTTCGGGCAGGTCACGTCCTCGTTCCAGTATCTCGTGTCGTCCTGGCCGACGATCGTCGAGCTCCTGTCCATCTACAAGCGCCTGCGCGCCTTCGAGAAGGCGATCGACGACGAGCCGCTGCCGGAGATCGACCGTCACTATCTCGAACGGGAAGCGGCCGGCGGGGAGCTTGAAGCCGACCGGCCGACCTGATCGCGGCAGCACTTGTGGCCGCGCCGGGGATACACCGCGCGGACATGAGGGGAAGAGGGCAGGCGGTGGAGTATGGGGTTGGTGTTTCAGGCTTTCCGCCTGCCCCGGCTGCCGTTCCTGACGAGACGTTCCCTGCTGTCCCGGCAGTCGCTGCAACCGTCATCGGCACCGAGCCTTTGTCGGGAGGCAACCGGTTCGCGACCCGGCGTCCCCATCCGATGACCCGGACATTGTGGTGGAGCCGGCAGGGAAGGGGATGAAGGAGGAAGGCGGGAGAGGCTAAGCCGTTGAGCGGAAACGGATGAAAATTTCAGGTGGCCGGAAAACGTCCTCATCGACATCGGCCATCAGGACATTTCCGGCTCCGGATCGATCGCGCTGACGACGCGTCCGATGATCTGCGACATGGTCGCCTCGTCCAGCGTCTCGATGTACTGCGCCGTCTTTTGCTGCAGCCGGGCGGCGATATCGAAACTGCGGACCTGGTTGCAGATGGCGACACCCGTCGCGTCGTAACCGGTCACGGGAACGGCGAGACCGACGTCGCGCGAAAAGGCGCCGCCGGTCGTGATCGGCACCGTCATGGAGACGCCCAGCGCGTTGATCTCCCGCGGCGTGATGACGACGAAGCGGTGCCGGTTCTTCATCTCGCGCCCGGCGACGGGGTTGGGATCGATCCAGTAGACGTCGCCGCGCTTCGGGATGTTGCTGCGGATCATCAGCCGATCTCACGCCCGACGGCATCGCCGTCAAGCGTCCAGGCAGTTTCGGCCGAAAGCTTCTCCATCTCCTCCGACCCCTTCAGGAGTTCGCTGAGGGTGTAGCGGCTTCTTGCCTTCTGAACGGGACGTGCGACGAGCACTCCGTCTGTGACCACAAGGGAAAGCTGATCGCCGACCTGTGTCTGCATCAACTGCAGCACGGCAGGCGGTATGGTGACGACGGCGGCTCCGCCCTGACGTCTTATCTTCGTGGTGATGGCCATAGAAGGACCTCCAAATGTGCAACATATGTAGCACATTTGGAGGTCCTTCAAACAGTCTCAACCGGCGACCTTGAGATTGCCGCCTCACGTCGGCGCCTCGATCTCGCGCATGGCCTCGGAATAGGTGACGCAGGCGACGTCGGGCTTTCTGCAGACTTCCGTCACGAGGCGCTCCATCGACCGCCAGTAGGCGCCGCCGTTCATCAGCACGAAGTGGAGGCCGACCTGGAGCGGGATGCGGTCGCCGGCATACTGCTTGTCGAAGGCGGTGCGGAAGGCGGCATAGGCGCGCTCCTCGAATTCAGCCGAACGGCTGGGATTTTCGACGCCGGCCGAGTGGCGGATGAAGAGGTTGTAGTCCATGGCAATGATCGGCCGCTGTTCTGGTCCCTCCGGTATGAGCGGCAAGCCGAAACGGACCACGCCGTTCCTGTCCTCCGGCATCAGCGGTCCCTTCGTCACCGTGCTCGCGTCATAGCGAAAGCCTTCCGCCTTCTCCGCCGCAAACAGGCTCTTCGGCACCGAGAGATAGGGAGCGCGGAAACCGCGGATGCCTTCCTGTACGAAAGCCTGCCAGCCTTCCGGCTCATCGGCGGCGGCACCATTGGCCGCCCAGGCGCCGGAGAGGATCGAACGGAAGCTTTCCATCTCGGCGGTCCAATCGGAAGCCGACCAGTCGGCGCCGTCGAAATGGCCGCAGGTGTGGCTGGCAATCTCATGGCCTTCGAGATGCGCCTGCCAGACATGGCCGAGCCGGGTGCGGGCTTCCCCTGCCGTCTGGGCAAAGCCGATGTTGGAGCGGCCGGCCTTGTGGTGCGGCCCCTTGTAGGCGGCGGCATCCGGGCGGGCGATCACCAGCGAGCAGGAGAGAAAATACGTGAAGCGGGCATTGGCCTTCTGCGCGAAGTCGCGGCTGCGCTGCCAGAGCGCGTTGTCGCCCGCACCGTCGAAGGAGACCAGCAGCAACTGCTTCTGCTTTGGAACGGAGGCTTGCTGCGCAAGGGCGGGGAGCGGAAGGCAGAGGGCAAGCGACAGGGCAAATCGGAAAAACATGGGCACCGTGATTCAAATGAGGGGAGGCCGTTCTGTGTCGCGAATGCGGCGAAGCTTTGGAGAGGGTGGCAGCGTCTCGCAATTGCGGTTAATTGCCGAGGTGGGATTCTCAAACAGGGACGTCAGAACATGCTCCTCCTCATCGTCAGCCTCATCCTGTTCCTCGGCATCCATCTCATCCGCGTCATCGCTCCCGGATGGCGGACATCGACCATCGCTTCGCTCGGTGAAAGCCGCTGGAAGCTCGGCTATTCCCTCGCAAGCATCCTTTCGCTGGTGCTCGTGGTCTATGCGTTCGGCGAGGCGCGCCAGGAGACCGGCATCCTCTACACGCCGCCGGTGTGGATGGCGCATCTCGCTTCGCTGCTGATGCTCGTCGCGATGATCTGTCTCGTGGCGAGCCTCCTGCCGCCGGGGCACATCGCGACAAGGACGAAGCATCCCATGGTGCTTTCCGTGAAGATTTGGGCGCTGGCGCATCTGCTCGCCAACGGCGAGACGTCGTCGGTGATCCTCTTTGCCGGCTTCCTCGCCTGGGGCGTCGTGCTGCGGATCGCGTTGAAGCGCAGGGAAAGGCGGGGCGAGCTGGTGCGCAAGCCCTTCGTTTCGACCCGCTACGACCTGCTCGCGGTGATCATCGGTCTGCTTGTCTTCCTGCTCTTCGTCTGGCGTCTGCATGTCTGGCTGATCGGCGTGCAGCCCCTGCCGATCTGAGATTCCGCCCGGCACCCCTTACATCATGCGGAAAATAGGCTAGAAGGCGCTTTTCCGCATGATGGGTCCAGACGGGGGCCGGAGACAGGAATGGCGCACGACAACGACAGCTTTATCCGCGAGGTGAACGAGGAACTCCGGTCCGACCAGTTCCGAGGGGCATGGAGCCGCTACGGCAAGATCATCATCGGGATCGCCATCCTCGTCGTGGTCGCGACGGCCGGCTATCGCGGGTTCGAGTATTGGGAGACGCACAATGCGTCCGCCTCGGGCGACAAGTTCCTGGCGGCGCTGAAGCTTGCCGGCGAGGACAAGCCGGACGAGGCGCTGGCCGCCTTCGAGGCGCTGGCCGCAGACGGGAGCGGAGCCTATCCGGTGCTCGCCCGCATGCGCGCCGCTTCGGTGATGGCGGAAAAGGGCGACGCGGCCGCGGCGGTCTCGGCCTTTTCCGAAATTGCGAAGGACGGTGCCGCTCCCGAGGCGATGCGCGACGTTGCGCGGCTCAGGGCTGCGTGGCTGCTGATCGACACCGGCACCTACGAACAGGTCTCCGCCGAGGCCGAGGTCCTGACCGGCGGCAACCATGCGCTGCGC
>DASUPM010000498.1:0-2648 GCA_036281095.1 Pseudorhizobium sp. | reverse complement strand
GTGCCGGCGAAGAAGGAGCCGAGCGCGGCGATCGACAATGCCGCACCTGCCCTTCCCTTCCGGGCCATCTGGTAGCCATCGATTGCGGTAACGGCGGAGGAGGACTCGCCCGGCATGTTGATCAGGATGGCGGTGGTCGATCCGCCGTACTGCGCCCCGTAGTAGATGCCCGACAGCATGATGAGCGAAGATACCGGCTCCAGCTGGAAGGTGATCGGCAGAAGCATTGCGATCGTCGCAGTCGAACCGATGCCGGGCAGGACGCCGATCAGCGTCCCGAGCATGACGCCGATCAGGCAGAAGAACACATTTTCCAGTGAAGAAGCCGTCGAGAAGCCGAGCAGCAGGTTATCGAAGAACTCCATCCGTCCCTCCTAGAAGTCGAGCCAGGGGCCGACCAGCCGGAATGGCAGGCCGAGTCCGTAGCTGAAGACCAGCACGGAAAAAATCGACAGGCCGCCCGCCAGTAGGATCGCCGTCAGCGGTCGCATCCGGCTGGAGGCGAAGGAGGCGATCATCGCGGTGAGGAACAGCGCCGGTACAAAACCCAGGCCCCTGACCGTGAGGCCGAAAAAGATCGGCGCCGGCAGGATGAAGAAAATTCCGCGCCAAGCGATGTGGCCGATACCTTCTTCTCCCTCGACTCGCAGGGATTGAAAAAGGATCACTCCCCCCAGCAGGATGAGCACGCAGGCCAGGATGAGCGGGAAGTAACCCGGCCCCATGCGAAAGGCGGTGCCAAGTTCGAGAAAAAGCGATTGGATGGCAAAGAACCCGCCGAGCGCTATGAACAGCAGTCCGCACACCAAGTTCGTCTTATCGTATGTCAGGGATCTCATGGACGCTCCGGGAAGATGGAGGGGTGCATCGGACGCACCACGGAAAGAATCCTCTCCCTGAACCCAGGGAGAGGATCATTGTCAGCCAAGTGGCCTATCAGTCGGCATACTCGCCGGCGGCCTCGATGACCGGCTTCCAGCGCGCGATCTCGCTTTCGAGCTTCGCCTTGAGCGCCTCCGGCGTCGCATCCGCGGCAGGAGACGGCTCCGTGCCGAGTTCGGCGAAGCGGGCTGCCACATTCGGGTCTGCAAGCGCGATCTTCAGGGATTCAGACAGGCGAGTGACAGCCTCTGCCGGCGTTCCCTTTGGCGCATAGATGCCGTGCCAGATACCGACCTGGAAGTCGGAAAGGCCGGCTTCTGCGGCCGTCGGCACGTCCTTCAGCACGTCCAGGCGTTCCGGCGAGGTCACGGCATAAGCCTTGATCGTGCCGCCCTGGATCTGCTTGGTGGTATTCGTGGTCTGGTCGCACATGATGTCGACCTGTCCACCGAGAAGGTCGGTCATCGCCGGGCCGGTACCCTTGTAGGGAACCGTGACGAGCGGCGTCTCGATAGCGCTCATGAACAGCATGCCGCAAAGATGCGAGGCAGCGCCGATCCCGGCATTGGCGACCGTAACGGTATCCTTGTTCGCCTTCGCGTATTCGATAAGCCCCTTGAGGTCCGTGGGCTCGAGATCCTTGCGGGCGACGATGGTCATCGGCACGTCGGTGACGAGACCGACATATTCGAATGCGTTCAGCGGCTCGTAGGGCAGCTTGCGATAGAGGGTCGCGCTGGTGGCCATGCCGATATGGTGCAGAAGAACGGTATAGCCGTCCGCCTCGGCATCCGCCACACGACCTGCACCGAGCGTGCCGCCGGCGCCTCCGACGTTCTCCACGAGAACCTGCTGACCAAGATCCTTGGACATGGCCTCGGCGACCAGACGGGCAACCGTATCGGTCGGGCCGCCTGCAGAGAAGGGCACCACCATCGTGATGGTCCGGTCCGGATAGGTCTGTGCACCGGCGACGGCGGCAAAGAAGGAAGCGGCAGCAAGAGCAGTGGCGCCAATGATGGCGTTCAAGGTTTTCATCGAACTCCTCCAGGATGAAAGATGCTTGAGCCGGCGCAAGTTCCTCCCGCGCCAGCCTGTCTCCACCTTGAAGCCCATAACTTCGACGCCGCAATCTTTCTTGGTCGGGGACAAGCAGTTTGTGACGCTGCTCCAGGCAGAATGGGTGGATTCGGGAACAGAGACCCATAACCATGGGTGGAAATCCACACAACGGATGCGCCTTATATGTCCCGATCGTCCTGCAGGACTTGGTCGGGCCCCAGCATCCGCTTGTCGAGTCCATACTTCTGCATCTTTTCGTAGAGCGTCTTCCGGGAGATGCCCAGGGTCTCGTAGACCGGTCGCAGGGCGCCGCCATGCGCCGCCACCGCACTGGCAATGATATTCTTCTCGTAAGCAGCAACCTTGTCTGCCAGTCGCCCCCCCGTTTCGCGGCCAGCAATGGTCGGCTCACCCAGCGCCGGCTCCAGGCCGAGCACCAGCCGGTCAGCGGCATTGCGCAGTTCCCGGACATTGCCTGGCCATTCCCGCTGCGCCACGGTGGAAATGACCTCCGGAGGGACCTCGACATCGTCCCGTCCATAGCGGGCGGCCGCCTCACGCACCAGGTGGAGAAAGAGCAGAGGGATGTCCGCCTGGCGCTGGGCGAGAGAAGGCACGTGGATCGTCGCCACGTTGAGGCGGTAGAGGAGATCCGCCCGAAAGCGGCCGGCGGCAACTTCGGCTTCGAGATCCACCTTGCTGAT
>DASUPM010000497.1:0-4013 GCA_036281095.1 Pseudorhizobium sp. | reverse complement strand
TTCAGCAATCGCGGAAGCAGACAGTTCTCCCTCGATATCGCGAAGCTGCGTCCTTTTTGCGCAGAGCTCCTCGCCGAACTGGAAGGCGCCACCGATGCGCGACTGATACGAATTCAGCCGGCGCCCGGCCTCGTCCAACCTGCGGCGATATTGCCGCTGCTCCTCTTCAAAGCCATCAAGAGCATACTCAAGCCTTGAGATCGCCCCCTGGGGCGTCACTGTGATGGCAAGGTCAATCTCGTATTCCGCGCCGGTGCGCTGGAGCAGCGTCTCGAAACGATAGCCATCGCCCTTGCCAAAACGCTCTCCTTCATAGACGAGATCGAAGCCGCCGATCGTCGCCAGACGCACCTCGCCCTCCTGCTGCAGTTGCAGAAGTGTGAGGATCTCCTTCATCAGCGCGCGACCAGCCTCCTTGCGCTCGGTATGGTTCTGACCGAGCACCGTCATCGTGAAGGCGTCGCCGTTGGTCGGCCGGAGGCGTGCGATGTCCTCGCCAATTTCACGTATGCGCCGCGTCGAGACCTCGATCTCGCGCTCGGCGTCGCGCATCTGCCGGCGGACGGCATATTGGTCGTCCTCGTGGGCAGCGCGCAGGCGTTCGAGCCGGGCGATATCGGCCTCGAGTCCAGCTTTCTGCATCAAGCGCTCGTCGCCAGACGCGATGGCCTTGGCCATGGCGAACTGGTTCGCGGCCCCTTCGCCGACATCCTCCAGCCGACGGATCGAGGTGTCTCCGGAGAGCGCGGCGGCGATGAAGCGGGCCTTGCGCTCATTGTTCTGCCACATGGAGGCGTCGAGCGAGCCCTCCGTGGCATAGGCGAAGATATCGACCTCGTCATGCTGGTTGCCCTGACGGACGATACGACCCTCGCGCTGTTCGATCTGCGACGGCAGCCACGGCACATCGAGATGGTGGAGGGCCTTGAGCCTCAGCTGGGCATTGACGCCAGTGCCCATCGTCTCCGAACTCCCGATCAGGAAGCGGACCTTGCCGGCGCGGACGTCGCCGAACAACCGCTGCTTGGCCTCGGTCTTCTTGAAGTCCTGCATGAATGCGATCTGTGAGGACGGAACGCCGAGCCGGATCAGCTCGTCGCGGAGGAACCGGTAGGCCGAGAAGCCTCGGGATTTCTCGACATTGATCGTGCCGAGATCCGAAAAGATCATCTGGGCGGCGCCTGGCAGATCAAACTCCTTGCCGTCAGGGCGACGATAGATGGCCTCGCCGGTCTCCGTCCATATCCGGTGGGCATTGCGCACGAGGAGATTGAGCTTGTTATCTGCCTCGTTCTCGGCCGCCGACATCACGAAGCGCAGGTCGATCGCGGCATGGCGACCATCGGTGATGACCGAAAGCAGAATGTCGTCACCTGGCTTTGCCGGCCCTTCACGCTTCTCGATCGCCTTGATCCGGCCATCGAGCATTTGCTGATAGGTCTTGAACAACGCCGTCGGCTTGGCCGTTAGGATCTGTCGGCGCCCGGTCGAGATGTTGGGCACCTTCACATATTGCCGGAGATCGTCAGGCATGACGACATCGGCGAAGGAGCGGAACATGGCGATCAGTTCGGGGACGTTGACGAAGCTGGCGAAGCGGCTGACCGGCTTGTATTTGCCAGACGGCTGGATTTCGAGTTCGGTCGTCGTATCACCAAAGCAGGATGCCCAGGCATCGAATTCGTGCAGCCCGCGCTCGGCGAGGGCGTCATGGCCGAGCAGGCGCTGGATCGAGAACATCTCGCCGAGCGTATTGGTGATCGGTGTGCCGGAGGCGAGTACCAGCGCGCGGCCGGGGTTCTTCGTTTCGATATAGCGGGACTTCACATAGAGATCCCAGGCACGTTGCGAGCCGTTGGGATCGATGCCCTTCAGCGTCGACATGTTGGTGGCGAAGGAGAGCTTGCGGAATTCCTGCGCCTCATCGACGACGATCTGGTCGACGCCGATCTCCGAGATGGTCAGCAGGTCGTCCTTGCGGGTGGCGAGACCTTCAAGCCGCTCCTGCAGTCCTTCCTTCAACCGCTCGAGGCGCTTGCGCGAGACGCGGTCCTCGCTGTCGATCTTGGTCAGCAGGTCCTCGTAAAGCTGAAGCTCGTCCTGGATCATCTCCTGCTCGAACGCCGAGGGGACAGCGATGAAGCGAAAGGCTGAGTGGGTGATGATAATCGCATCCCAGGTTGCGGTCGCTGCACGCGACAGGAAGCGGGCGCGCTTGTCCTTGGTGAAGTTGGACTCGTCGGCGACGAGAATACGGGCATTCGGATAGAGACCTAAGAATTCGCGCGCGGTCTGCGCCAGGCAATGGCCGGGCACGACCAGCATCGCCTTTGCGATCAGGCCGAGCCGACGCTGTTCCATGATGGCAGCGGCCATGGTCATCGTCTTGCCGGCGCCGACGGCATGGGCAAGATAGGTCGAGCCATCGGCGATGATGCGCCAGATGCCGCGCTTCTGATGCCCATAAAGAACGAAGGCGCCAGAGGCGCCGGGAAGTTTGAGATGGGAGCCGTCAAATTTGCGCGGCGCGATATTGTTGAAGCGATCATTGTAGTCCCGAGCCAGCCGGTCTGTGCGATCGGGATCGGTCCAGACCCAATCCTGGAAGGTCTGTTTGATCCTCTGCAGCTTGTCGCGCGCCGCTTCGGTGTCCACGACATTGAGGACACGGCGCTCGCCGTCGGCATCCTTGAACACATCGAAGATCTGTGGGACCCGGCTGTTCAGCGCATCCGCGAGAAGCTCGCCGGCGTGGCGGCGGCTCGTGCCCCATTCCGATGTGCCGGCGGCGCTGTAACCGAGCTGACGGGCCTCGACCGTCCAGGATCCAAGTTCCGGCATATGATGGATGCGAATGTCCGCCTCCATCTTCTCCTTCACGAAGGCGACAACATCGGCCGCCGGTATCCACGGCGCACCGAGACGGGCCGTAATGTCGGAGGGGCGAAGATCGGCCGGCTGAACATCGGTCAAGGCGCGGACATTGCGCTCATAGACTGGATCGAGCTCGGCCGCAGCCTGCGCGGCGGCCAGCTTGGTACGGACCGCCCCGGAGAGGTATCCGTCCGCCGTTTTCCAAGAACCATCGGCGGGATCACGGAACACGGCCTCGCCAAGCTCGTCGACCACGTCAGCGGCATCGCGATGGAGCAACTCGGCGATATGGTCGATATCGACATGGCCGCGTTCGTCTAGCACAACGGCGAGCGCATCTGCCGGCGATGTGATGGTCGGGGCCGCCGGCGGCGCAATCACGCGTTCGGAGAAGATCGGACCGGTCTTTGCCGTGTCGGTTTCCAGATCGTAATCCTCGATGGAGGCCACCAACCAGCAATCCGGATCGTCGCGGAAGGGTGCGAGATTCGGCTGGCGGTGGGTCTCCTTGACCTCGCCGGTCTCCGCGTCTTCATGGATCCAGACGGTGGTGTGGTTGACCGGCCCGAAATCACGCACGAAGCTCGACCAGGCGATCCGCAGCCGGACCTGAAGATCGCGCCAGGGGCGATCGGTTTCCTGGGCTTTCAAGATCTCGCGCACCGCATCGCGGATCGGGATGAGTTTGCTGATGATCCGGACGTGCTTTTCCGAGATCCCATCGCCGGAGCGGCCCTTGCGGACAATGACCGGCGCGGCCGCTCCGTCGAGCATCTGCATCAGACCCTTAGAGCGGTCGAGGAAAAAGCTGCCCTCGCGAACAAGTCCGCCCTTCGGCTGCAGATCAACGATCTCTGCGAGCTCGTCCTCCAGATCGATGTCGATGGGCGTAGGCTCGCCGTCATAGATGTAGGCCGGCAAAAGCTCGATGGCGGCGGCGAGGGCGGTTTCAAGATCGTCACCGCGTGGCCGGCACGTATAGGTCTCACCGAACGGCCCGGAGGTCAGCGCGTGGGTGCCGAGCACGAAATCCGGGTGCCGGGCGAACCACCTGTTCACGCGGATCGCACCTTCATCGTCGGTGGCCGGTCGGACCTCGTCGACATCGAGCCACATCTGATCGCCTTCGGGCTCGCCGG
>DASUPM010000496.1:0-7688 GCA_036281095.1 Pseudorhizobium sp. | reverse complement strand
ACGCTTCGGACGAGACCTTCGCCATCGCCATGAACTACATCGGCAAGGATCCGGACAGCAAGGAGACAGCCGATCTCGAGGCCGGCGGCGAGGTCTACATGAACATTCGCCCCTCGGTGAAGACCTTCAACTCGTCCGCCTATATCGATGAACTGGCGAACGGCGATACCTGCATCACCATGGGCTGGTCCGGCGATATCCTGCAGGCCAAGGCGCGAGCCGAAGAAGCCGGCAATGGTGTGAAGGTCGAATACGTGATCCCCAAGGAAGGGACATATATGTGGTTCGACAACCTTGCCATTCCTGCGGACGCCGAGAATGTCGAGGAAGCCCATGAGTTCATCAACTACCTGATGAAGCCGGAGGTCATCGCCAAGGCGTCGAACTATGTTCAGTATGCCAACGGCAATCTCGCGTCGCAGGAGTTCATCGACAAGGAGGTCCTTGAAAACCCCTCCGTCTATCCGCCGGCGGAAACGGTCTCCAAGCTCTTCACGATCTCGCCCTACGGACCGCGCGAGCAGCGCGTGCTGAACCGGTTGTGGACGCGGATCAAGACCGGAAGCTGACGACGACAAGGGGCAGGTACAGACCTGCCCCTTCCTTATCAGGGTTCAAACAGGCTCGTTGGGGGCGGCATGGCGAAATCTCTGGGACCCGTAAAGCGCAAGTTCGCTCCTTGGACCGATCCAGACGCAATGCCGTTCATCCGTTTCGAAAACATAACCAAGAAGTACGGCGACTTCACCGCCGTCAGCAATCTCACCCTCGATATCTACGAGCGGGAATTCTTCTCGCTGCTCGGGCCGTCGGGCTGCGGCAAGACGACCTTGATGCGCATGCTGGCGGGCTTCGAGGAGCCCACCGAAGGCCGCATCCTGCTGCAGGGAAACGACATCTCCGGCGTCCCGCCCTATCGGCGTCCGACCAACATGATGTTTCAGAGCTATGCGCTGTTCCCGCACATGACGGTGGAGAAGAACATCGCCTTCGGCCTTGAGCAGGACCGCCTGGGGAAGGGCGAGATCGAGGCGCGTGTCCAGGAAATGCTGAAACTGGTCAAGCTGGAGGAGTTTGCCAGGCGCAAGCCGGGGCAGTTGTCCGGCGGGCAGCGCCAGCGCGTGGCGCTCGCACGGTCCCTGGCGAAACGCCCGAAGGTCCTTCTGCTCGACGAGCCGCTGGGCGCCCTCGACCGCAAGCTCAGGGAAGAAACGCAGTTCGAACTGATGGACATCCAGCACACGCTGGGCCTTACGTTTCTGATCGTCACCCACGACCAGGAAGAAGCCATGACGGTGTCCGACCGGATCGCCGTCATGGACCGGGGTGTCATCGTACAGGTGGCGACGCCGGCGGAGATCTACGAGGCGCCGAACAGCCGCTATGTCGCCGACTTCATCGGCGACATCAACATCATGGAGGGCTCGGTCGTCTCGACGGGCAGCGGCAACGGCGCGCCTGCAGTCACCACGATCGACTGCGACGGCCTGACGGTCGCCGTCGAGCAGGACTGCGCCGCCGCAAAGGGCGAGAAGGTCGCCTTTGCCATTCGCCCGGAAAAGGTGCGCATCAGTCCGGATCAGCCGGCGGACACGTCCGTCAACGCCGCCTACGGCGAGGTTTGGGACATCGGATACCTGGGCGACTTCTCCGTGTTCCTGGTCAGCCTTGCGGACGGCAGGATCATCCGCGCGGCGCAGGCCAATGTATCCCGGCTCGTGGATCGTCCGATCACCTTCGGCGACATGGTCTGGTTGACCTGGCCGCGCGATGCAGGGCTCGTGCTGACGAGGTAGGGAGGCGGCGATGGCAGAAACGGCAACCGGTTCCAACTCAGGCCCTGCGCGCTGGCTGGTCGTGGCGACACCCTATGTCTGGCTCCTGCTGTTCTTTGCAGCACCCTTCCTGATCATCCTGAAGATATCGCTGTCGGACACGGCGATCGCCATGCCGCCTTATACCCCGCTGTTCGGCGGTTTCAGCGCCATAGGCGATTTCCTTTCCCAGCTCGATTTCGAGAATTACACCTTTCTGACGGAAGACCCCCTCTACATCGAGTCCTACCTCTCCTCGCTGAGGATGGCTTTCATCTCGACCGTCCTTCTGCTGCTGATCGGTTATCCTATGGCGCTGGCCATGGCACGCGCGCCGCTCGCCTGGCGACCGACACTGGTGATGATGGTGATCCTGCCGTTCTGGACCTCGTTCCTGATCCGCGTCTATGCCTGGATCGGCATCCTGAAGCCGGAAGGGCTGCTGACGGTCCTGTTACAGGCGGTGGGAATTCTGGGGCCGGACGAGCAGGTGCAGATATTTCGCACGGACACGGCCGTCCTTATCGGCATCGTCTATTCCTACCTGCCGTTCATGGTGCTGCCGCTCTATTCCGCCTTGGAAAAGATGGATGCGACCCTGCTCGAAGCGGCCAACGACCTCGGGTGCCCGCCGATGAAGGCGTTCTGGAAGATCACTTTTCCGCTGTCGATGCCCGGCGTGATCGCAGGTTCGATGATCTGCTTCATCCCGATCACCGGCGAATTCGTCATTCCCGATCTTCTTGGCGGCGCGGAAACGCTGATGATCGGCAAGACGCTCTGGACGGAATTCTTCGGCAACCGGGATTGGCCGCTCGCTTCCGCCGTCGCGGTGCTGCTTCTGCTGGTGCTCGTGATCCCGATCATGATCTTCCAGAACCAGCAGCAGAAGGTGAGGTAGGCCATGAAATCCTCACGCTTCGATCCCGTTGTCCTGACGCTTGGATTTGCGTTTCTCTACATCCCGATCATCATTCTCGTACTCTACTCCTTCAACGCGTCGCGGCTCGTGACCGTATGGGGCGGCTTTTCGCTGCAGTGGTATGTGGCGATGTGGTCGAACGAGGGGCTGATGGACGCGGCCTGGGTGACCGCCCGTGTCGCGGTCCTGAGCGCAACGATCGGGACCGTGCTTGGAACCATGGCGGCGCTCGCCCTGGTGCGTTACGCGCGCTTCCCCGGAAAGATGGTGTTCTCGGGCATGATCTACGCCCCGCTCGTCATGCCGGAGGTCATCACCGGGCTTTCGCTGCTCCTGCTGTTCGTTGCGCTGAACGTGGACCGCGGCTTCTGGACCGTGACCATCGCCCATACCACCTTCACCATGTGCTATGTCGCGATCGTCGTGCAGTCGCGCCTGCTGACCTTCGACCGGAGCCTCGAGGAGGCGGCGCTGGATCTCGGATCTCCACCGGTGAAGACCTTCTTCAGGATCACGCTGCCGCTTATCCTGCCTGCGGTTCTGGCGGGATGGATGCTTGCTTTCACGCTCTCTCTGGACGACCTGGTGATCGCGAGCTTCACCACCGGGCCGGGCGCCACCACGCTGCCGATCAAGATCTATTCGCAGGTGCGGCTGGGCGTGACGCCAGAAATCAACGCCATCTGCACGATCCTGATCGGTCTCGTCACCATCGGTGTCGTCGTTGCCTCGCTTGCGTCGAAGCGGGCGGAGATCCGCCGGATAAGGGATGAGCACGTGGCGCTGCGCGGCACCGCCTGAGGTTGTCTAAAGTGATCAGGGGATCTCGATTGCCACCGGGTCCGGCCAGCTCCCGCCGATGAATATCCTTCCGCGCGGGCCGGCCGGCGAGGCATTTTCGATGCGGGCGGAGAGGGCAAGGCCTCCCCTTCGGGAGACGACGCCGGTGAGATCTATTCCACCGTCCGCGCTTTCGATCTTCGCCGAGGCGATCTGTGCGACCCCGTCGGCGAGCCGCGCCGCCACATCGAGTTTCTGATACTCGAAGTCCTCGCCCTCCGGGTTGAGGAGCGGGGAATAGGTTTGCGTGCCGACGCGCTGCAGGATGACGGAAGGATTGACGTCGGGAAGGATGCCGGGACCAGTCGCTATACGCAGGTCACCGCTGACATCGCTCAGGTCCACGACAGGCGATGCGCCGGGGAAGGAAAGGTCGGCTTCGATCGATCCGCGCGCCATGGGAAACGGTCCTTTCAGCCCCAGCCGTTCTGACAGCTCGGCGAGATCGGCATCGCGCAGGCTGACGCTGACTTTGCCGCCTGATGCGAACCCGTCCTGGCTCCCGACAAGCTGACCTGTGATGCGGCCGCCGGCGACCGTGCCGTCCAGTATGTCGAACCGGGCTCCCTCGCGCTTGTTCACGATGCTGATCGCGGTACTGTCGAGTGTCAGCGGCCCGGCAGCCGCTTCCTGGGCGGAAATGCGAAGGTCGAGATCCAGCGCGGACTGGCCGGCTATCGAGAAGGTCTCCTCGGATGTGGCAGAGACGACCCGGAGCAGGGCGGGAAGGTCGACCCGGTCGAAGGCCACCGTCCCGGTAAGCCGGGCTGTATTCGCGGGAGCAAGGGAAAAATCGACTATGCCGCTGCCTGTCGAGCCGTTCAGGGTCAATTGCATCTGGTCGAAACGGACGGCATCACCGGTCGTGATGATTTGCGCATTCAGCGCAAATTCCTTCATCGAATGGAACAGGGGCATGTCGCTTCCCATCCAGGCGGCCAGCGCTGCCGCGTCGGATGAGGAAAGGGCAAGCGATCCGGAGACGAAGCCGTAGTGTGCAAGGTGAGCCGACCCTTGAAATCTTCCGGAGACAAGGGGCGACGCAAGGTCGCCTTCGACCGGGGCACTGGCGCCGGAAAGCAGGGCAAGCGGTTCTGGCGAGGAAAGGTTCAGTTGAAGATCCTGGCCTGCTACCTGCGCGGTGGCGCGGATGGCCGCAGCCCCGGACAAACGCGGCCACTGAATTGCTCCGTTGATGCCGATGGCTCTCCAGGTCCGGCCGCTTTTCGCGTCCTCGATCTCGATGCGTCCGTTCTCGACGGCAATGTCGCCCACCCGACGGTCGAGCATGGGATCGAGCACCCGTTGCGGGCCTGAGGCCGCGACGTTGCGGGTGGCCTCGCTGAGCAACCCGTCCTCGGCCCAGTCCAGCCGGCCTTCCTCGTCGCGGGTGACGAATATCTCGGGTTCGATCAGCCGAAAATCCTCAAAGACCGCCCGCCCCCGGAGCGCCTGGTAAAGGCTGAATTCCGCTGAGAGCTTCCTCGTCCGGGACAGGAGGCGCACGCCGTCGGGACTGGCCTTGCTGACGGTCACCCGATCGACCTCGATGCGCGGCTGAGGCCAGAAGATGATGGTCGGCGATCCTTCGATCGTCACGTCATGGCCGGTCCATTGGGCGATCGCACGCTCTATGCCGGTCCTTACCACGGCAGTCTGCACGAGAAAGGGAGCCGCGGCCCGAAAGAGCCCGAACAACAGGATGACGACGAGCAGGGCGAGAAGAACTACCCGGAGCCCCCGCCGCACGGGGCGGGGAAGGCGGTCCGTCACCTGCGCTGCAATGCCTCTGCGAAAGGAATCCATCGGTCTCCGTGCCGTCTCTGCACGCCTGCCGGGTGGCGCCGGATTGGCGATATAGGAAATCCCGCGAAGGCGCAAATTTGCCGTCCCGCGACGTCGGGCGTCCTCTTTATCTTGCGCTGCAGCATGCTATAGATGGCCATGGATGGAGGAGATCCGATGACGAACGAGCAGCCGCTGTGGAGCCTGTCGAAGGCCGAGCAGGAGAAGACGCCGTTGCACGCATTCATGGGCTGGTGCGCCGAGCGCTATGGCAGCCCGCGTGAAGATTATGACGGCTTCCATCGCTGGTCCGTCGCTCAACCCGAAGAATTCTGGTCCGCCATCTGGACCTTCTGCGACGTCAGGGGCGAACCCGGCCGCCGTGTGCTGATTGACGGCAGCGACATGCTCGCCGCACGGTTCTTCCCGGATGCGACGCTCAATTTCGCCGAGAACCTCTTGCGTCATCGCGGGCCGGGCGATGCCATGATCTTCCGGGGCGAGGACAAGGTTCGGGATCGCTGGTCGTGGGATCGTCTGGCGGAAGAAGTGTCGCGCCTCCAGCAGGCGTTCCGGGCTCTCGGCATCGGCAAGGGCGACAGGATCGCGGCGATGATGCCGAACATGCCCGAAACGGTGGCGCTGATGCTCGCGGCAGCCTCCATCGGAGCGGTATGGTCGTCCTGCTCTCCCGATTTCGGCGAGCAGGGCGTGCTCGATCGCTTCGGGCAGATCGGTCCGAAGCTGTTCATTGCCTGCGACGGTTACTGGTACAACGGCAAGCGCCAGGACGTCGCGGACAAGGTGCGGGCGGTTTCAACCGCTCTCGCAGTCCCGGTTCTGGTCGTTCCCTATGCGGGCGACGCCGCAGAACTGGCGGCCTTGCTGGCGGATGGGCGGACCTACGGCGAATTCACCACGCCGTTCGAGGCGAAGGATGTGGACTTCGTGCCGCTGCCCTTCTCCCATCCGCTCTACATCCTCTTTTCCTCCGGCACCACCGGCGTCCCGAAATGCATCGTGCATTCGGCGGGAGGAACGCTTCTCCAGCACCTGAAGGAGCATCGGCTTCACTGCGGCATCGTGCCGGGGGAAAGGCTGTTCTACTTCACGACCTGCGGGTGGATGATGTGGAACTGGCTGGTTTCGGGGCTCGCCGCGGGCGCGACGCTCTGCCTGTTCGACGGCTCGCCCTTCGCGCCGAGCGGCGCCGTACTTTTCGACTATGCGCAGGAGGAAGGCTTCGCCGTCTTCGGCACGTCGGCGAAATACATCGACGCCTTGCGGAAGAGCGGGTTGAGGCCGATCGAGAGCCACGATCTCCCCGCGCTTCGTCTGATCGCCTCTACCGGATCCCCGCTTTCGCCCGAGGGCTTTTCCTTCGTCTACGAGGGAATCAAGAAGGATGTCCTCCTCGCATCCATTTCCGGGGGCACCGACATCGTGTCCTGCTTCGTGCTCGGCAATCCGCTGAAGCCGGTCTGGCGCGGGGAAATCCAGGGGCCCGGCCTCGGGCTCGCGATCGATGTGTGGGACGAGGAAGGGAGGCCGGTCCGCCAGACCAAGGGAGAACTCGTGTGCACGCGGCCGTTCCCTTCGATGCCCATCATGTTCTGGAACGACCCGGACGGCCGGAAATATCGCGCCGCCTATTTCGAGCGCTTCGACAATGTCTGGTGCCACGGCGACTTCGCGGAGTGGACGGACCACGGAGGCATCGTCATTCATGGCCGCTCGGACGCCACGCTCAATCCGGGCGGCGTGCGTATCGGGACGGCCGAGATCTACAATCAGGTCGAGCAATTGCCGGAGATCGCGGAAGCGATCTGCATCGGACAGGACTGGGACGGAGACGTCCGGGTCGTGCTGTTCGTTCGGCTGTCGGCCGGCGCGAGGCTCGACGAGGATCTGGTCGGCAAGATCAGGAGCCGCATCCGGACAGGCGCTTCGCCTCGTCACGTTCCAGCCAAGATCATTGCCGTAGCCGATATTCCACGGACCAAGTCCGGCAAGATCGTCGAACTGGCGGTGAGGGATGTCGTTCACGGCCGGCCGGTGAAGAACAAGGAAGCGCTCGCCAATCCCGACGCTCTCGACCTGTTTGCCGATCTTGCGGAATTGCGCAGCTGACGCCCGCGCGGCCGACTGTATCGTTTTAACCCACTGTTAACGGGCATTGGTCAACAGTGAAGAAAGGCGGGATTATCTCGTGTATGCGGGAGATGAAGCGGCCCTTCCAAGGACATGAGGTCTGGACTCCATCACGTTGGAACAGCATTTCCTGGAGGCGGCTTCGGCCGCCTTCTTTTTTGGTCAGGCCCGGCGAT
>DASUPM010000495.1:0-2766 GCA_036281095.1 Pseudorhizobium sp. | reverse complement strand
AACGACGGTGGCCGAATAATGCTTGCCGAGGATGCGGACCTTCAAGTTCGTTCCGGCTGCCGCGTAGCCCGGCTTGACCATGGCAAGGGCGAGAGACTTGCCGAGGCGCCAGCCGTATCCGCCGCTCGTCACCCGGCCGACGAGTTCCCCCCTCCCGTCGTAGATTGCCTCGGAGCCGCGAGCATCAACGTCGTCGTTACCTTCGAGCACCAACGTGACGAAGTTCCATTTCAACCCCTTGTCCCGGTAAGCGAGCATCGCGTCCCGGCCGATGAAATCCTTCTCCGGCCGGATGAAGCGGTCGAGTCCGGTTTCATAGGCGTTGTATTCGATGGAAAGCTCCCGTCCCATGTTGCGGTAGGATTTCTCCACGGCCATGGAAACCATGGCCCTGATACCGAAGGGTTTGATGCCGAACTCGGCGCCTGCTTCCATCAGTCGGTCGAAGATATAGGTCTGCATCTCGATCGGGTGATGCAGTTCCCATCCGAGTTCGCCGACGAAGTTGACGCGCAGCGCGTGGGCGCTCGCCGCCCCGACGGAGATCCGCTTGGCAGTCAGCCAGGGAAAATCCTTGTTCTCGAGGCTGGTCCGCGTGAGCTTCTTCAACACCTCGCGCGACCGGGGTCCGGCGAGGACGAGCACCCCGTATTTCTGGGTGATCGGTTGCAGTTGCATGGATCCGTCCCTTGGCGCGAGGCGCCAGAGCAGGTCATGGTCATGCGCCTCGAGGCCGCCCGCGGACACGAGGTAGAAGCGATCGGGTGCCCATTCATAAACGGTGAATTCGGCCTTCACCCCGCCCGCCGGCGTGAGGACATGGCAGAGCGCAATCCGGCCGCGCTTCTTCGGAACCGCATTGGCAAGGATGGCGTCGAGCCAGGCGCGAGCGCCCGGACCACTCACTTCCATCTTCGCGAAGGGAGACATGTCGAGTACGCCGACCTTCTCGTGGACGTTCCGCACCTCGTTGCCCACGTGCTCGAAGTAGTTCGAGCGCCGGAACGACCATTTTTCGACGATACGTCCGTCATCCAGCGGCGGCGCATGGTTGTGGCTGGTGATGACATCGGCCCCGACGCCGAGTTCCTTCCTCGGGACCTCGTAGCCGTCCGGCGCAAACCAGTTGGCGCGCTCCCAGCCGTAGACGGAGCCGAACACCCCGCCAAGGCTCTTCAGGCGGCCGTAGATCGGCGTCGTCTTCAGCGGGCGGGCGGCCGCCCGTTCCTCATCCGGATAGTGCATCGTGAAAACGTTGGCATAGGCCTCCTCGTTCTTGGCGATAAGGTAGCCTTCCGTCGCATAGGGTCCGAAACGACGCGGATCGACGCCCATCAGGTCCACCGTCGGCTCCCCATCGACGATCCACTCCGCCAACTGCCATCCGGCGCCGCCGGCCGCCGTGATGCCGAAGGAATGCCCCTCGTTAAGCCAGAAATTCTTCAGGCCCGGCGCGGGCCCGACGATCGGATTCCCGTCCGGCGTATAGGCGATCGCACCGTTGTAGACCTTCTTGATCCCGACCTCTCCGAAGGCCGGAACGCGTACGATGGCCGCCTCGATATGCGGCATCAGCCGGTCGAGGTCCTCCTGGAAGAGCTCGTATTCGCTGTCGGCGGACGGACCGTCGACATAGCAGACCGGTGCACCGACCTCATACGGCCCGAGGATCAGGCCGCCGGCCTCCTCACGCATGTACCAGGCCGAGTCCGACTCGCGAAGGACACCCATCTCCGGAAGTCCCTGGCGCCGGCGCTCCTGGATGGCAGGATGCGGCTCCGTTACGATGTACTGGTGCTCGACCGGAATCACGGGCACGTCGAGGCCGACCATTTCGCCGGTCTTGCGGGCAAAATTGCCCGTGCAGGAGATGACATGCTCCGTGGTGATCTCGCCCTTGTCGGTGGTCACCTTCCAGAGGCCGTCGGGCTGCTGCTCGATCGCCGTCACGGTCGTGTTGCGGTAGATGGTGGCACCGCGATCACGGGCGCCCTTGGCTAGGGCCTGCGTCAGGTCCGCGGGCTGGATATAGCCGTCGTCCGGGTGCTGGATGGCGCCAAGAAGCCCCTCCGTTTCGCAGAGCGGCCAGACCTCCTTCACCTGCTCCGGCGTCAGGACGTTCACCTTTACGCCGATCGTCTCGGCGATCCCGGCGTAATACATGAATTCGTCCCAACGATCCTTCGTGCGGGCGAGCCGGATGTTGGACACCTTGGAAAAACCGACATTCATGCCGGTTTCCCGTTGCAGCTCCTCGTAGAAGCGCACGGAATATTTGTGGAGCTGACCGACGGAATAGGAGAGATTGAAGAGCGGCAGCAGCCCCGCTGCATGCCATGTCGATCCGGAGGTGAGTTCCTTGCGCTCGATGAGCACGCTGTCGGACCAGCCCTTCTTCGCCAGGTGGTAGAGCGTCGAAACACCGACCACGCCGCCTCCGATCACCACCGCCCGCGCCTGTGCCTTCATCGCAACGAACCCTCTGAGAACCGTCGGCCGTTCAGGCCGTGAATGATCTTTCGCTTCGGGGAATATGCAATCCCGCCTCGCCGGCCAAACGCCTGATTACGACATGGGCAAAGCTTGCCGCGACGACTTATGAGCCGCCCGCGTCATCCAGATCCTTGGCCGGCTCCTGCCCCTCTGACGAGGCTTGGGGACGGCTCGAACCCGTTCTCGGCAGGATCATGATGTCCTGGCGGGCGAAAGGAATTTCGATATCCTCTCTCTCGAAGCGACGGAGTATCTCGGCCCGAATGCCGTTTC
>DASUPM010000494.1:0-2463 GCA_036281095.1 Pseudorhizobium sp. | reverse complement strand
CGAGGCTGGAGATGACCGCGCTTCGCGGCGGGACGGGCGAACTGGCGGGCGTCTTCGCCCAGCTGCGGGATATTTCCGCCGAGGAGGCCCTGCGCGACGAGGCTGCGGCGAGGGTTTCGGAGGCCCGTTCGGCCCATGAAGCGAAATCGCGCTTCCTCGCCGCCGTCAGCCACGAGCTGCGCACCCCCCTGAACGCCATTCTCGGCTTTTCCGACGTGCTGGCGGGCGAATATTTCGGCCGGCTGGAGACGGACCGGCAGAAGGAATATGTCGGGCTGATCCGCCAGTCCGGCGCGCATCTTCTCGGTGTCGTCAATACCATGCTCGACATGAGCAAGATCGAGGCGGGGCGCTACGAGCTTCTCGCCGAGCCCTTCGCCATCGCCGACGTGGTGGAATCCTGCCGCGCCATGCTCGACCTGCAGGCGAAAGGCAAGGGCGTGACGCTGACGACACGCATGCCGAAGGGGCTTGGCGAGGTCGTCGCCGACCGCCGCGCGGTGAAGCAGATCCTCATCAACCTTGCCGGCAACGCCATCAAGTTTACCGAGGGCGGCGGCGTGGTTTCGGTCGACGCGGCACTCAGCGGCGGCGATCTCCTCCTCACCGTCAGCGATACGGGCATCGGCATCGCGGCCGAGAAGCTCGCGACGATCGGGCAGCCGTTCACCCAGGTGCAGGACGACTACACCCGCCAGTACGACGGCACCGGCCTCGGCCTTGCGCTGGTGAAGGGGCTTGTTGCATTGCACGGCGGAAGATTCCATATCGAAAGCCGCCCGGGTGAGGGGACGGTCGTCACCGTCGCCCTTCCGGCCGACGGAACGGGCATCGCAGAGGCGGTCGAGGAAGCCGCGGACCCCATGGTCGAATTTCCGCCGCGGCTCGTGAAAACGGCGGACGTGGCCAAGAAGGACGAACAGGAAATAGAGAATGACGCCGCGGAAGCGAAAATCGCCTAACAGGAAGAAACAGGTTCGGGAGCCCGGCATCCTGTCCCGCCTCTTCCAGGCGGGAGCGAGCGCGGCCGGCCGTCATCCGCGCGTCGCCTTCGGCGTCTCCACCTTTGCCGTCGTCTTCGGGTTCGTCGCGGCCAATGCGCTCTGGTACCAGCCCGGGAACCACCCGTCTCCGTTCCTCGCCACCCGCGATCCGCAGGATCCGAACGGCATTGCCGGCTACCGCCCGGCCCGCCGCCCGCCGCCGCAGGACGTCACCACCTTCCGGATCGAAAGGCAGGAGACCGCAGCCGTGGAGGAGCGGACGCCGGCTGCCGAGCCCGCCGCCGCGCGACCCTCCGGGAGCGCGGAGGCCTCTCCCGTGGAGCCTGATCCGGATGCCGCAAGGCGTCGGCTCGTCGCCGAGGTTCAGCGCCAGCTTGCGCGGCGCGGCCTGTATCACGGCACCGATGACGGCCTGATGGGCCCGCAGACGGCGGCCGCGATCCTGTTTTTCCAGGAAACCGAAGGCCTGCCTCAGACCGGCGAGGCGACACCCGAGCTTCTCGCCGCGATGAATGCCGCGCCCGCCGCCCCGGTCGAGACCGTTTCGGCGCCGGCAGCCTCGCTCCCGGCCGGAGCGGTTGCCGTTCCGGCCGTCCGTCCCGCCGAGGACGTGAGCGCGGCCGTGGAAGATCCGGTGGCCGCGGCGATCCGTGCTGCAGCGACTGCTCCTGCAGCCAAATCCCCGCCGCGCGACCTCGGCCCCGAGATTGCCGCTTCCGCGGATCTTGTGATCCAGATCCAGCGCGGCCTGTCGAACATCGCCTATACGGACATCACCGTCGACGGCGTCGCCGGGTCCCAGACCAGGGCCGCCATCCGCCGCTTCGAGAAGCACTACCGCCTGCCGGAAACCGGCGAGCCGAACGAGCTGGTACTGAAGAAGCTGAAGGCGATCGGCGCGCTCTAGCGCCTTCCCGCATTCCGGATCCGACTTGCGGACGGACGCCAGCCTGGCGCAGGCCAGCGCCGATAGCGTCCGCCACGGTCCATGCCCGGCCCCTCGGTGGCCGGCATCGGTCGCCCGTGCAATCGGAGAAGCAGGAATGGTTTCCGAAATCACCACTGTACGCCTGTGGTCGCAGCAGACGGCGCTCAAGGCATTCAAGGAAGTCTCCGACGAGAATGCTTCCTCCGGCACGAGTTCCGGAAGCTCGCTTGCCGACATCCTTTATTCCGACGGCAGCGATGATGAGGCCGATGACGACACCAGCCTCTCCCGGTTGATCGCCTCGCTGCAGCAGCAGGCGATGGCCGGCGACGTTCCGGCCGAAGAGAATTCCGACGGCGCTGTCGAGGATATCGAGAGCAGGGCCTTCATGAAGGCGCTTGCGGCCAAGCTGGAGGAGTTGAAGGCCGGCAGCGGCACCGGCGCCATGGCCGAGGCGATGCAGGAGGCGCTCGAGGCCGGCACGCTGACGGTCACCGATGCCGTTGCGGGCGAGGCTATCAGCGCCTGGAG
>DASUPM010000493.1:0-3268 GCA_036281095.1 Pseudorhizobium sp. | reverse complement strand
GGAGCACGCGCGGCGCTGCGGGAGATATTTCCCGAAACACCGCTGCAGTTGAACGAGCATCTCAGCCGCCGCTTCGGTGCCGCGATATGGCTGAAGCGCGAGGATCTGTCGCCCGTCCGCTCCTACAAGATCCGCGGCGCCTTCAATTTCTTCCGCAAGTTCATGGAGGCAGGCGGCGCGGGCCGCAGGTTCGTCTGCGCCTCCGCCGGCAATCACGCCCAGGGCTTTGCCTTCGTGTGCCGGCATTTCCAGGTGCCGGGCGTCGTCTTCATGCCGGTGACCACGCCGCAGCAGAAGATCGACAAGACGCGGATGTTCGGCGGCGACTTCATCAGCATCCGTCTCGTTGGGGACATTTTCGACCAGTGCTATGCGGCCGCCAACGCCTATGTGGAGGAGGTGGGCGGCGTGATGGTGCCGCCTTTCGACCATGCCGACATCATCGAGGGACAGGCGACGGTCGCGGCTGAAATCCTGGACCAGCTCCCCGGGGGCGTACGGCCGGACCTGATGGTGCTGCCGGTGGGTGGCGGCGGGCTGGCCTCCGGGATCACCGGCTACCTGGCGGGCGACCTGCCGGCGGAGGGGTTCGTGCTCGTCGAACCGGCGGGCGCGCCGAGCCTGCGGCGCAGCCTGGAGGCGGGCGAGCCGGTGCGGCTTGCGAAGGTCGACAATTTCGTCGACGGTGCGGCGGTCGCCCGGATCGGCGACCTCAATTTCGAGGCGCTCAGATCGTTCAGGCCCGAACAGGTGCTGCTCCCCCCGGAGAACGCGATCTGCGTGACGATCACGGAAATGCTCAACCTTGAAGGCCTTGTCCTGGAGCCGGCCGGCGCGCTGTCGATCACCGCTCTCGAAATGCTCGGGACGGAGCGGCTGGAAGGCAAGACCGTCGTCGCGGTCGTCTCCGGCGGCAATTTCGACTTCGAACGCCTGCCGGACGTCAAGGAGCGCGCGATGCGCTATGGCGGGCTGAAGAAGTACTTCGTCCTGCGGCTCGCCCAGCGCCCCGGCGCGCTGCGCGATTTCCTCGGCCTTCTGGGTCCGGAGGACGACATTTCCCGCTTCGAATACCTGAAGAAGTCGGCACGCAATTTCGGCTCGATCCTGATCGGGATCGAGACGAAGGATCCGGGGAATTTCGCCGGATTGCTCGAACGCTTCGAGGCCGCCGGCCTCGGCTACCAGGACATCACCGACAACGAAATCCTGGCCAACCTGATCATCTGACGATCACGTTCCGGGGCTGGCGGTCCCAACGGTGCAGGGGCGGGGCTTCGGCTCCCCGTCGCAGAACCCGCGCCGGCGGAGTTCTTCCGCCGCGTTCTCGATGCGGTTGGTCCACACGTAGCCCGGGAAGCCTTCCGGCACCAGATCCCAGTCTTCCGGCTCGTCGATGCCCGAGGTGCCGACGTCGCCGGGCTCATAGGGACCCATCAGGATGACGTCCGAGCCGGCCTCCTGCATGCGCCGGTAGAATCGTTCCGGCCAACCCCACAGGAGGAAGGCGTAGTTGGCCGGCACCGTGACCAGGGTGTTGCGGCACTGGTGGGGCACGTGGCCGCTCCAGCCGAGCTTCAGGTAGTTCAGGAGGCAGCCCTTCATGCCGGAGGCGGTGAAGCCCGGCAGGCCTGCGACACTTGCTGCCGCGGCTCTGGTCGGCTCGTCGCCTCCGTAGACCGCGAAGGTCGACTGGCGAAACGCCGGCCGGTCGCGAAGCAGTTGCGCGAGCGCGTCGCCTTCCTCCGCCCGGCGGCTCTTGAAGTTGATCAGGAAGCTGCCCTGCGGCATCGTTTCGAAGACTTCGGGCAGCGTCGGCATCATGCCGATGCCCTTTCCGCGGAAGGGAAACGTCTGCCCCTCATCCGCAGTGTAGCCGAAGCCGATATCGAGGGTCCTCATGAGGCCCATCGTCGTCTGCTCCGTTACCCCTTGTCCATTGGTCCGGCAGTCGAGCGTCCAGTCGTGGAAGACCGCGAACTGCCTGTCCGGCGTCAGGTGCACGTCGAGTTCGACAACGTCGGCGCCGGCGGCAAATGCCGCCTGCATCGAAGGGATGGTATTCTCGAGGAACGGATGCGTGGGCGGCAACATCCGGCTTGCGGTACAGGTGTCGCGGCCCAGCCCATCTCGCTCGTACAACTGGTGCTGCCCGCGATGGGCGATGACCCTGAGCGGCCGTTCGCCGGGAAAGCTCGAGAAGAGCGAGGTATTGGCAGCCCAGACAGTGCCCGCGAGGACGAGGATGCCCCCCGCCAAGATCTTCCACCGCATGCGTTCTCCCGATTCTCCCGCCCCCGCCGCAGCAAGCATCGGAATGTGGTATCTTCCGGGCCGGCGTCTTCCGGGACCGCCGCGACTGTGATACGCAGAACCATGGCTTCTTTTCTTTCAGGCATTCTTGCGATGTTCACCGGCGGCGCCAAGTCGGATGCGCCTGCGGCACCCGTTGCCGAGCCGCAGACCCACGGCGATTGCGTCATCTATGCAAGCCCGATCTCGGAAGGCAGCCAGTTGCGGCTTGCGGGGCGGATAGAGAAGACGGTGGACGGCGAAGTGCTCGTGCGCCACTTCATTCGCGCCGATCTCTTTACATCGATGGACGAGGCGGTCGACTGCACCTTCCGCAAGGCGCGCCAGATCATCGACCAGAACGGTCCGTCGCTTTTCGCCGACGGCGAAAAGTCGCGTGCGGCCTGAACCGGTTCCTCCTTGGGTTTAGCCGCTCCGGCAGCCTCTCGGGAAAATGGAAAACGGCCGCAAGAGCGGCCGTTGCGGGTTGAAACGAGCGACCAGACTCAGGCGGCTTCCGCAAACTTCGAAATCTGCTCCTCGACGTTCGCCATGGCCTTGTCGACCGCTTCCTGCCCAAAGGCGAGGCCTTCGACCTGAATGACCTCGACATCGGTCATGCCCAGGAAGGCGAGAATCGTCTTGAGGTAGGGAATGGCATGGTTCATCGCTGCTGCCGGTCCCTGCGAATAGATGCCGTCCGAAGCGACGACGAGATAGACCTTCTTTCCGGTGGCGAGGCCTTCCGGCCCGTTTTCGGAATAGCGGAAGGTCCTTCCAGAGCGGGCGATATGATCGATCCAGCTCTTCAGCGTCGAATAGATGTTGAAGTTGATGAGGCCGGTGCCGATGACGACGGTATCGGCCGCCAACAGTTCATCCACGAGGACATCGGAGAGTGCGGCGGCGGCCAGTTCGGCCTCCGAGCGGCTTTCCGCCGGCTTGCGGATGGCGGAGGTAAAGACGGCGTCTATGT